>NZ_LWDV01000009.1:727564-903334 GCF_001693735.1 Orenia metallireducens | reverse complement strand
GCAGATTAGCGACATCCCAACTAGAAAGGATAAATGAAAGCAAGGCTGACTTATGTGAGGATGGTAGCTTTGATTAGAAGTTGGAGCGTTTATGGGGACGTCGCGAAGCTGCGGGACGTTATAAGACATTTTGCTAAATGGAAGTTTTGTGGTTTGATTAAAAACAAAAAACACATAGTTTTCAGGGATAGATGTTGTAAAAATAATATCTTTGCCTTGAATTTATCACCAAATGATTAGTTTTGGACATTTTATATTTATTGCTAGAGTAAATTAGCATTTATATAATTCAGTAATTTTGATTTGATTTCTGTAAAAAACATAAAATTTATCATTTATTACATTTTTATTTAGGACTTTTAAGTATTGTATTGAAAAAATAGTTATACGTAATATAAGAAAAAGCTTCTTAATAAAGAAATTAAATTATCAAGAAGCTAGATAGAAGTGGTATTTTCTTTTAACCATTTTGTTAATTCATCTTTTGAAAGATTTTCAGATGATAGTTTTATCATTATTTTATAGGTTTCTTTTTCAGAAGCAGTTATTTCATAACCATTATTTTGAAGGAATGTATCCATAGCAACAAGAGCAATTCGTTTATTGCCATCTACGAATGGATGATTTTTGCATAAGTGAAACCCATAAGCTGATGCCATCTTGAATATATTGTTATGCAAATACTTGCCTTCAAAAGTGCTTTTAGGCTGCTCGATAGCAGAATAAAGAAGTTTTTCATCTCTTATTCCAGTGCTACCACCATAAATTTGGATGAGTTGTTCATGGAAATATAGTATGATCTTTTTAGGAATAAAATTTACATTTTTCATTTAGATAGTTCCTTTAATGCGTTTTTGAATTTTTGATTTGTTTTTTCAAAAGATTTAGTCCATTCTTCAAATTCAGGGTCGTAAGGAGTTAATGTAAAACCATCATTTTCTTCAATAAGATGGAGTTCTTCTCCTTCTTTCAAATGATATTTTTCCATGACTTCTTTAGGAATAGTAAATCCATAACTATTTCCAACTTTACGAATTTTTATAGTTTGCATAGTTATCACCTCACTTATATTATAACATTTGTATTACATAATATTCAATAGAAATTTAAATGGAAATTGAAGATTGGTAGGGAGATTATAAGGTTTGGAGAACGCAAAATGTCTTTATAACAGCACCTTAGCGACATCCCAGCTGAGAGGATAAATAGAAAGTGGGGCTGGCTTATGTCAGGATGTTAGTTTTGATTAAAGATTGAGAGCGTTGGAGGGGACGTGGCGAAGCTGCGGGACGTTATACGTCAGTACGACCAGCCCTTGAAATAACAGGGGGTAAGCTATATCTTAGGTTGTCTAAGTCTACTGTAAAGTAGACCTTTGGACTACCTATTCTATTTGAGGTAATTCTATCTATCGGTGTGTGATTGGTAACGACTGGGTGCTAAGCGATAGAGACAATGTGAAATACCCTGCTAGCCTAAAGCAGGTGAATTGCTAGGATAAATATACTGTTATGGTTAAATGAGTTGAACTACTGCAAGTTTCGTCAAACGTAAATAGTGAAATAAGGCTGAGACACTATGACCAAAAGGTGAGAGATGGGGTCAAGTAACTTTTCGTATTGCTTGACAAATAGACTAATATCTTCGGAGTAAAGGTAGAACCTAAGACAGTATGAATTGGCTAAGGTATAGAACTGGGTAAGCCCAATGGGTTCCTGAAATATCAGGTAGGTTAACAGTAATGTTAATACAATACTCAGTGGGTAGAAGAGATTGAAAGAAGTGAATGTCATCTTGTAATGAGATGGATAGTGGTTCAAAATTTGCCCTATTCTGAAAGGAGGCTGACTTTCTATAAGTGGTTTGAGGCTGGAAGGAATAAGAACTTTGTGAATGTGGCAAGCCAAATAACTCGTATGAGTGGGTGACCGCAGACTAGTAAAGTTAACGGACTCATATTCTGAAAGGTCAAGTAACAGATTAAAGTTTGTTACTGCCAATCCGAAGATTGGTTGATAACTGCTTGAGCCGTATGACGTGAAATTATCAAGTACGGTTCTTAGGGGAGAAGGGAGCTGTAAAGCTCCTAACTTACCCGACTAGCCCTGAGGGAGGTTTATAAATGATATTATTTGAATTTGCTAATATACAAAAAAGTAAAAAAATAATTGCTAAACGAGACCAATATTTAAAAGAATTATCACCACATGAATATGCTTTAAAGATGAAGAAAAATGAATCTATAAAGGAGAAAGAATTTATTGAGTTCTTGCAATCATGTGTTTTAGAATGGGAAGAAGGAGAAATTTTAAAATTAAAGGATATTTTATCTGAATTAAAAAAAGAACTAAATTTACATATCAATATTTCAAAACCAATATATATTGTTAAAACTAATGGTTTAGAGGAATGGAATTCTGCTTATACTAGAGAAAATGCTATTATTTTACCATCAAAACGAATTAATAGTGATGATAAAGTTAAGCTGAAAAAATTAATAATTCATGAATTATTTCATGTTATTTCTAAAAACTTTCCATCGTTAAGAGAGAAATTATATGCAATTTTAGGATATAAGAAAATTAATAATATTATACTATCAGATAAATTAAAGTCAATTAAATTAACTAATCCAGATGCCCCAACTATAAATTATTGTACATGGGTATATTTAAAAAAAGATTTAGTTCCTGTTGTTCCGATAATACTTATAAAAGCGGATAGGAAAAATATAGATTCAACCCAAGATATTCTAAAAAGTATTACAACTAAAATGTTAATTTTAGAAGAAGATGATAGTTATTATAAAGTTTTAAAAGAGTCCAAATTAATTAGTAGACAAGATATTAATAGGTTAAAAAATCCTGTAGCAAATGAAATGAAATATTTGGAACATCCAGAAGAAATAATTGCAAATTCATTTACTCAAGTTGTTACTGGAGATACAAGTAAAATATCTCAAGAATTATTGAATGGGATTTATAAATTATTGGTAAGAGAATAGAGAAGGGCTACTTCGTCCCAGATTGAACGGTTATGTACTCTATTATACGAACAGCACCTTAGCGACATCCCAGTTATGAGCATAAATGAAAGCAAAGCTGACTTATGTTAGACTTAGAGATTTATTTTCCATGCGCTTGGTCTAAAACCACCGCCTTTAGGCGGTATACGCTTTTAGTTTTTAAAATATTGTAAGAAATGACATACTATTCATTAAAGAGGTGATTAGTATGGTTGAATATACGAAGAAAGGTCATGCAGTATATGATATTAAGTACTATATAATATAGGTAACAAAATATAGATATAAGGTTCTTACAAAAAATATATAAATGCGACTAAGAAAATTGATAAGACAAGGATGTGAAAGTAGAAGTATCACAATTATAAGAGGTAGTATAGGAAAAGACCATGTTCACAGGTTAATATCATGCCCACCAAGTCTAGCACCTAGTAAACTAGTCCAATATTTGAAAGGAAGATCATCAAGGTTAATACAAGAAGAATTTCAGAATTAAAGAAGAAATATTGGGGGCAGTATCTTTGGACAAGAGGATATTTTTGTGCAACAGTAGGAAGCGTAAATGAAGAAACCATAAGAAATTATATTGAAAATCAAGGATTAGATAATATACAGGATATAATTTAGAGAACAGGATGTAATATTTTACTGTTTGTTAGAATTGCAATCAAATGTAGATTTTACGATGCCTTTTAGGCTATTATCCTATATGGTAGAGTTACTTAGGGATAGATATAACAATACAGACAAGAATGAACGAGAAAGAAAAGATTTTAGATTTCCAGCCATTATTTCAAGGGTGCTTTATAATGGAGAAAGTAGCTGGACAGCAATAAACAATTTTAAGGAAATGTTTAATGGTTACGAGAGTTTTGGAAGTTATCTAATTGACTTTGAATATATATTATTTGATATCAATTGTTATTTAGAAGAAGAATTGCTTAATACTGCTAATGTAATTTCTTCAGTATTTTTATTAGATCAGAAGAAAGATAGGCAAAGAGTTATAGAGAGGTTAAGGAAGTTAGCCAATGTATTAAAATCTATGAATGAAGATATAACTATATGAAACAATGGTAAAAACGCCTTTCAAGTTCGGGATTTAGTGCAGAAGAGAAGGAAAGGTTAGAAAAGATAATAGAAGAATCAAATCCACAGGAAGTGGAAAGAATGATTAATAATTATGTTAGAAGTGTAGGTCGGTATAAGCAAGAGGGAATTGAGATAGGGATAGAGATAGGTGAGAAAAGAGGAGAAGAGAAAGGTATAGAGAAGATAGTAAAAATGGTATCAGTGTAAATGAGACAGTTAAGATGACTGATTTAGATAGGTAGGAAGTAGAGAAGATTAAAGAAAAATATGATATTTAACGAAATGTAGTAGGCAACCTGTAAAAGGGTTGTCTTTTTTAATAAGATATGGCAATGTAATTGAACTAGTCAAGATTTGTACTAAAACAGTTTAGTATAATCTGCATAGGCATAACCACTATTAATGAAGAGAGAGTATCTCTATGACGATAGTTATAATGTCACTGATCAGATTATTAGAACTTCTGAAGAGACGGACTATGAATGGAATATCACCACTATCGAGTAGTTAAGATGATTAAAGCTGATGGAAGTAGTTAGACCGAGTAGGGAATAAGCTCTTTGAGAAGGGTGGTAATGGTATCCTAAGAGAATATAGCTACAATATTTCTGCTCAGTTAACTGAGATCAGAAGCATTGAAAAAGTAATTAAGGTACTTGATACCATGTATCTTAATGATGATAAACGAGATTATATGAAGCTAGGTTAAAGTGGTTACGTGATGAAGAGATGGTGTTGAAGAAGGCTAAAGAGAAAGATATAGAAAAGATAGTAATAAGTATGTTAAAGAAGGGCATAGAAGTAGAAGAAATAATTCAAATGACAGATTTATATGAAGAAGAGATATATAAGATTAAAGATTTAATCTTATATAAATATGAATTATGTAAAAGAGTTGTGTAATCAAGAAAATATAATAAGTACAAATTAGGGATTGAAGATAGATTAAAAACAGATTGTAATATAGACAAATATTATCAATTAAAAAAGCAGAGCTTCTATACTCTGCTTTAATCATTCTGAATAATGAAACATTACAAGTTTAATCTTCTTAATAAAATAGATAGTTAAAGATGTAAAGATCAAAAATCCTAAAAATAATAGTAATCCGCTGGACATTTTGGTAAAATGATCCCAGTATCCAATAGTATAATTGACTCTATTAGCTAGAGATGTAACTGGTGTAATTAGATTAGAAGAGATGGCTTCCAAAGGCTCGAATAAGAAGTATGTAACAAGACTAGCTATTATTCCGTGGAATACCCTTGCCCAGAGATATGGTTTCATCCGTAAGTCAGTACCATTAATCATAGTAGCAACCTGTGCATGAACAGATAATCCACTCCAAGCAATAATACCACTAGTGATGATTATTTTTTGATTCAATGGAGCCATAGATTGACTAGCTAAATGAGAGCCATTGGTTATTTCAAATAATCCACTAATAATAGGTAAGACAAGGGACTGGTCAAAGCCAAAGGGTTTTAAGACAAATACTATTCCAGCAGTTATCAATTTAGTAAAGCCAACTAGAGCAAGTACTCTTGTTAAGACAGAGAATAAGATAATATATCCTCCAATTAATAATAAAGTGTTAAGAGACTCTTTAGTGGCATCTCCAATCAGTTGTCCTAAACTTCTACCATCCTTTCTTCTAGCTTGGTATAGCTCACTAAAAGCTCTAGTAAAGATGTTTCCTTCAGTATCATTATTACGAGAAACATCTTGATTATTCTCTTTGGGATTATAGAATCTTAAACCTATACCAACAATTAGACAGGAGATATAATGGGCTAGGGCCAAAATAGTACCTAGTTTAGCATTACCAAACATCCCTACAGCTACAGCACCAATCATAAATAAAGGGTCAGCAGTATTAGTAAAGGAGACCAATCTCTCTCCTTCAGCTTGGGTACAGAGTTTCTTTCTTCTTAAGTTACCAGTAATCTTAGCACCGATAGGGTATCCAGAAGCCAGACCCATAGCAAAAGCAAAAGCACCAACTCCAGGGACCTTAAAGACAGGTTGCATCAAGGGTTCTAATAATGTCCCCATAAAATGGACTACTCCCAGTCCCATTAAGATTTCCGCCATAATAAAGAAAGGTAGGAGTGCCGGAAATACAACTTCCCACCAAGTATGCAAGCCACTTACAGCGGCATCAAAGGCTTGTTCTGAAAATATAATTAAAGAGATTGTAAATAAGATCGCAATTAGAGCCTTTGTGTTGATTGCTCTTTTATTAATATCATTTTTCAAAGGGCTCCCTCCTTTGTTGAGATTCCTTATTTATTAATATTTGAATTAGAGATATAATATTACTTTGATTTTGAGAATAAAAAATTGATACTTTAACCCATTGTGCTAGTTAAATTTAAATATCAATAGTGTCTTTTATGGGTATATTACGACACTTTGATACCTCATCCCCTAACCCCTTCTCCTACCTTAGGAGAAGGGAGAAAAGTAAAAGAGAAAGAGTTTCCCCACTCATTAGTTAAGGAGAGACTGGTTGTGTACGAAGAGTAATTGAACTGTATTACTCGTAGGGGGATTAAGGGGTGAGGTGTGAGGTTTTGAACTTAATTTTTAACTATAAAAGTGTCGCAATATCTCTCTATTGTATCAGTTCTTATACCAGCACAAGGCGTTATATATTAAAAATTATAAGGATTGCTTGACAGGAAGTATTAGGTATAGTTATAATAAATCTTAATCGGTTAGAATGTAATTAATTACTATATAAAGGATAGCTAAACAGTTAGAATTTATTATGATTTATAGCTTATAAGACTAGGGGGTTTAATAAATGGCTACTATGAAAGATGTTGCAAAACTTGCTGGCGTTTCAGTGGCTACAGTTTCTGCTGTTATCAATACTGATTCAGGTGTTAATGTAAGTGATAAGCTAACTAAAAGAGTTGAGCAGGCTATAGAAGAATTAAATTATAGACCTAATAGGATAGCAAGGGCTCTTTCTAGAAAAGAAACCAATACCCTTGCTCATCTTGTTCCAGCTATTGATAATAAATTCTTTTCTCAGATAGCTAAAACTGTTGAGGATATGGCTTTTGAAAGAGGATATAGTGTTTATCTATGTAATACTGAAAGCAAAACCGATAGAGTAGAGTTATACATGAAGAACTTATTAGAAAATAGGGTAGATGGAATTATTACTACATTAACTTGGGAGATTACTGAAAGTGATTTTATTGAAACAATAACTTCAGAAGGTATTGCTGTAGTTGGTTTAGCTGGAGGTAGAATAATAGATGAGATTGATACAGTTACAATTAATAATGTGGATGGAGGGGCTATTGCTACTAAGCATTTAATTGATGCAGGTCATTCTCATATTGGCTTTATTGGTGTCCAAAATAGTAAGACAACAGAAGACAGGCTTGCTGGCTTTAAAAAAGCTTTAAAGGAATCAGAAATAGATATAAATGAAGATTATATAGAATTAGGAAGTGAATTTTCTAGAGGAGAAGGCTTTAGACTTACTGAAAAATTAATCAAAAGAAGGCCTGAATTAACTGCTATCTTTGTTTATAATGATGTGATGGGAACAGGAGTTATAGATAAGCTAAATGAGCTTAAGATGGATATACCAGAAGATATAGCCATTATTGGATTTGATGACAGCGTAGCCACCTATGTTAGACCAAAGTTAACTACTATGGCTTTACCTAAAGAGAAGATGTCCAAACTTGCTATAGACATGTTATTTGATAGAATAAAAGGCTCAAAAGAAGAACCACAACATAAAAGTGTATTACCAAAGTTAGTTAAACGAGAATCTACTTGATATATATGGTATTTGATGAGGATTTTATATTAGAAATAATTAAGTTAATTTAGAATCTAAAGATAGAACAAAAAATTTTATTAAGAATCATGGATACAGATGCCTTGAAAGTAGTTTTTGGACTATAAGAGATTAATTAAAAACATAATTATTATTTGATTTTAATCTATACTAATCTGTATACATCTATAACTAATAATTTAAATTCTTTTTTATATTTCATATGACTATATACTCTTTTTAATTTTATATAAGTTCTTTTGCCAAGTAAGATTCCCCCTATTTATGAGACAGTAAGTTAAGATGTATAATAGACTTACTCAAAGGGTGATTTAAAATGAGTAAAAATAGAAGAACATATGACGAATAGTTTAAGCGTGAAGCTGTTGAATTAAGTTTTAATTTAGATAAAACCTGTAAAGACATTGCTGAAGATTTAGGCCTTGATTATAATACTCTAATTAGATGGCGCAAAGAATATCGAGATAATAGTGATTTAGCTTTTCCAGGCAAAGGAAAACAAAAACTTTCACCTGAAGAGGAAGAAATCTAAAGATTAAAAAAAGAATTACGCATTGCTAAAGAAGAACGTAATATTTTAAAAAAGGCAGTAAGCATCTTCTCAAAGAAACCACAGTAAAATATGGTTTCATCCGAGATTATAGTAAAGAATTTGCTGTAGAGAGGATGTGCCAAGTTTTAATATTTCATTCAGATCGAGGCAGCCAATATGCAAGTCATGATTTCCAAAAGCTATTATGGAAAAGTGGATTTAAATCGTCAATGAGTCGCAAAGGTAACTGTTGGGATAATGAAGTGGCAGAGAGCTTTTTTGGAACGTTAAAAACAGAATTAATCCATAATATTAGTTATCAAACTAGACAATAAGCAAGACAAGATATATTCGGGTATATTGAGATTTTCTATAACAGATTTAGAATGCATTCAACTTTAGATTATAAAAGTCTAGTAGAGTACGAAAAAAGAGAAAAACCGCTAAATTATGTGTCTAATTGAATGGGGGAACCTCACTCTGCTTAGAGACTCAAGATTATCCAAATGCAATCAATTTAGATAGTTTAGAAACTAAGACTTATAGCCCAGAGAATATTTATGAAGCAAAGACTAGTTATAGATTCTATGTAGATTAATTTATAGCTTAAGTAATTTTATAGATATTGGATTATTACTTTAGATTAATAAAAGCATGTGACAATATTTTAATCACATGCTTTTTATCTTTAGATTGACTTTTATTACAATAACTTTAGGTATTATAACAATAGAAAATACTTTTGAAAAGTAGTATAATATGGATATGCCTGTTTAATATGTAGATAAATAGTGTCAATTCTAAATTTTGATGGAATATATTATATTAGTTCATTATAGGTAGTAATATTAATGGAGATGTTCAGATAGTTTGAATATCAAAAACTTTAATTTAAATACACTCACATTAAAATGGTGCAATATCTTTTAATCTTCTACTAGCATGACTGGTATTAATAGATTACATAAGGTAAATTAAATAGTAATTGAACTTTTTTAATTTTAAAGACTAAAAAGCATGGTAATATAATCATTATAGTTATATAATAAGATTTTATTCTATTAAATAATTGAAAAGTAGGTACTAAAGATGATAAGATATGATAGGGGATTTGGGATATACTAAATATCATACTATAAAGCTTAAGATATTCTTATTTATACTTAATTAAATCAGATAGCTTACTTAATAATATAAAATATGATAAATTTTATTAGGAGGTACTTATGAAGATAGAAGTAAATCAAAAAGAATTTCATCAATGTATAAATACTGTTAGAAAAGGGGTATCTACTAAGACTACGTTACCGATTTTATCGGGAATTTTATTAAAGACAGAAGGAGATCAATTAAAGTTAATTGGAACAGATTTAGAGATAGGAATTGAGTCCTTTGTAGATGCGAATATAATAGAAGGAGGAGAGATTGTTTTACCAGCTAATTATTTTGGTAATATAATTAAAGAATTACCAAATGATATGGTTAGAATGGAAGTTAACCTGTCTAATAATACGGCTTTTATCAAATGTGGTCATTCTAAATTTAATATTAATGGCTTTGCAGCCGACGAATTCCCAACATTACCAGAGATAGAGTCTGGGTATAGATTTAGCATTGCTCAAAGTAAATTTAAAGATATGATTAACCAAGTTGAATTTGCTATATCTCAAGATGAAAGTAAACCTTTTTTAAATGGTGGTTTATTATTATTAGAAGAAGGGGAGATTAAGTTAGTAGCTACAGATACTTATAGGTTATCTTACTGTCATAATCCACTTGAGGATCAAGAAGTAAAGTTGGAGTCTATTATTCCTGCTAAAACTATTAAAGAATTAAGTAGATTGCTTGACAATTCTGATGAAGAGTTAGAGATCATTATTACTGACAATCAAATTTTATTCAGTTTTTCAGGGATTATAATGATATCACGTCTGATTGAAGGGCAATTCCCAAGCTATAAGTATGTAATTCCTAATACTAGTGCTATTCAGGCCAAGGCCGATAAAGAGAAGTTGTTAAGGGCAATTAAAAGGGCTGCTCTATTGGCAAGACAAGATGCCAATATCATAAAGTTAAATTTTGCTCAAGATGAACTGGTAATTACTGCAAACGCCCCTGAGGTAGGACAGGCTTTTGAAAGGGTAAGTATCTCCTTAAGTGGTGATGAAACAGAAATAGCATTTAATGCTAATTATTTAATTGATGCTTTAAAGGCAGTTGATAATGAAGAGGTTACTTTAGAGTTATCTGGTCCTTTAGCTCCAGGAGTAGTAAAGAGTCAATCAGGAGATTATATCTGTGTAATTATGCCTGTAAGAAGTGCTTGATTTAAAGATTGAAATAAAGGAAACCAATAAGCAATTGATATAATAGGCACCTCTTGAAGTAGATGCAGTAATAGATTACTGTGAGATTTCTACCTTAGGGGTGTTTTTATTTTTGAATATAATTTTAAGAAAGTTGGAAAAACAGAGTGACTAATTAAACAATGCAAACATCTTTCTTTTTATTTAACATATAATTATTTAAAAAGGAGGGGATAATCTTGCAAAATGATTATCTGCATAGTGCATTGTTTGAGCATCGTTTTTGGTTACAAATTTTAGGAGATCATTCTAGGTTTATTTATAACTCATTAAGCCCTAAGGAATATAATGAGATAGAGATAACTAAGAATTTTATTGACAGTTTTGATTCATTACTTAATAGGGCGAGAGAATCATTATCAAGATCTGAAGTTGAAAGGTTAAATGAGATTGCTTATCAGCAAGCAATAGAACTTCGAGGCTTTAAGTTGGATCTGTTAGAAAAGGATTTAATAGAGGATGTTTCAATAAATATGACTCCAACTTTTATTAATCATATGGTCAATGAGTTGGAGAGATATCTTTGTATATTGGAATATTTAATTAGAGGAGAGGCGCCTCCAGCTAAGCATCCTATAGAAAGCCATCTATTATGGTTACAGGATGCTTATGGGCATTCAGCTTCCATTGGAGCATCATTGGACTTTGTAGAGCAGAACTTACAGGAGAAGAGCAAATCTTTTACTAAGAATTTCAGAGATTTTCACTTAAGAGCAGTAGAGTTTTCAGGTTATTTAAGAACTGGATTAGATACTTTCCCTGCATTAAGGCGCTTTAATCGCCAGGTCAAAGCAGAGATGGAATTGTTCCAAGATTTTTTGCAAAGGTTAAAAAGATTAGAATATAATGAAGAATTATTAGGTAATGTTACTGTCCTATTGACTGACCACATGTATCGTGAAGAATGTTATTATTTGATTAAATTAGCCCAGTCTTCTGAGTTAAATGCTCCAAAATGTGATCCTACCAAGCCTAGAGAGCAAGAGTGAGGTAGAGATAAGTTATATTATTACCAGTAACAGGTGATAAGTTGAGTTTTTAATGGTTATATGTTATTTGGTACTAGTTACTAAATTGTTATAATATCTCTCTTTAGTATAAATATTTAACTGGACAATAAGTCAATATAATTATAGCTATACATATTGGAAAAGGGGTCGTTGTTATGCTAAAGTCAATCTTTAAAGATATCAGAACTATTGGTGGTCAAGCCTATATTGTTGGTGGTTATGTTAGGGATAAACTTTTAGGACTAGATAGTAAGGATATTGATATAGAAGTCTATCAAATCAGTCCTCAAGAGTTAGAAGGGATATTAGCCAATTATGGGGAGTTTAGACTAGTGGGGAAATCCTACCCTATCTATCTATTAGGAGAGTATGAGTTTTCTTTTCCCCAACAAATCATAGAGGGTAGACAGAAAAAGAAGTTGATAGCAGACCCTGCAATGAGTGTAGAGGAGGCTACTTCAAGAAGAGATTTAACTATTAACTCTATATTATATGACCCTTTAGATGATAAAATTATAGATATCTATGGTGGGAGAGAGGATTTAAAGAGAGAGATAATCGCTTATGTTAATAGAGATACTTTCCAACAAGATCCTTTAAGGATATTAAGAGTAGCGCAATTTAAAGCAAGGTTTGAATTTGAAGTTGATAAAGAGACTGAAGAATTATGCAAAAATTTAATTCTAGAACTAAAGAAAATAGCAAAAGAGAGGATTTTTATTGAGATAGAGAAGATGCTATTAAAGGCTAAAAATCCTTCCATAGCTTTTAGATGGATGAAGAAAGTTGGTATATTGGCTGATTTTTTCCCTGAGATAGAGCAGTTATCAGAAATAGAGCAGGGAGAAAAATACCATCCTGAAGGTAGTGTCTTTGAACATACTATGTTAGCCTTAGATGTATTACCAATAGAAGAACGCAATATTACTCTAATGTTAGCAGTACTCTACCATGATGTAGGTAAAGCTTATATTCAAGTTAAGCAATCAGGAGATAGAATTCATTTCTATGGACATGAACAAGCAGGTGCTGATAGGGTTGAGGAATTTCTTAATAAGATTACAGATAATAAACAATTAATAGAAAAGGTTAAAAAGTTAGTTAAGTATCACATGAGACCTTTGAATTTAAGAAAGCACTTATCTAAGAAAGCTATTAGAAAGTTAGCAACTCAAATTGATATACCACAACTATTGAAGTTGCATCAAGCTGATGTTTTAGGAAGAGGAATGCAAGTTGATATAAGCTATATAGATAATATTATGGAAGTTTATAATGAGGTAAAAGATGAGATAAAGCCATTAGTAATGGGAAGGCATCTAATAGATTTAGGAGTAGAGCCTAGTAAGAGACTAGGAGTCTTATTAAAGGAGATTTACCAGGCACAACTAGATGGAAAGTTCTCAGATTTAGTTGGAGGGTTAGAGTATGCGAAGGATATATTAAATTTAAAATAGGGTGATGGCTATAGCCATCACCCTATTTTAATAAAAAGTAACTTTCTTATGTATAAATGTGGAATTAATGGTTATTATAACAGGAAATAAAAAAGAGGAGCTGAGTTTTAATGGTGAATCAAGTTAATTTAGTTGGTAGATTGGCCTGTAATCCTGAGTTAAAGACCTTTTCTAGTGGAACAAAAAAGGCAACTCTTGTGGTAGCTGTTGATAGAGAGTATAAGAGCAGAGGCGGAGAGCAGAAGACAGATTTTATTTATGTAGAGGTTTGGCGGAAGTTAGCTGAACAATGTGCTGATAATTTAGAGAAAGGTAGATTGGTAGCAATCGAAGGAAGGATACAGATAGATAGTTGGAAGGACCAAGATAGTGGAGAGATGCGTTACAAGACAGGGATTGTAGCTAAGAATGTTAAATTTTTAGGTAAGAGTAAGTCTGAAAAACAGGCAACGGCATGATAATTAGTTATTAATAAAAGAGGATTTGAAAGAATTCTTTCAAATCCTCTTTTATTAATTTAAATAGTATGATAGTTCAATAATGCTATTACAATAATCTGATGACAAGTGAGGAATAACAATCTTATTTCTTTACCTGTTACTGTCTTAATATCTATTTTGAAGTAACATCGATGAGTATTAATAAATATTATAGATATTATAGCAAAAATAATGTTCTAATTAATCTTTTTACTTTAATAACTTATATAATTCATTTTTAAAGAAAGGAGGAATTTACTTGTTAAATAATAGGCAGCGAGTATATATGATCTGTGCTAATCTATTTAGACTACTCTTATTAGGAGCAATAATTGGAAATGTATTAACTAAGAATTGGTTGAATCTATTTACATCTATATTGACATTAGCGCTAACCTATTTACCAACTTTTTTAAGGGATAAAAATTATATCTATATCCCTCCAGTTTTTCAGTTAATAACTTTAGTATTTATCTTCGCTTCATTATATTTAGGGGAGTTAAATGAGTATTATCTAAAGTTTTGGTGGTGGGATATTATGCTCCATGCCCTATCAGGGGTGATTTTGGGATTTATTGGATTTGTGTTAATATATATACTAAATAAGGATACTAAAGTAAATCTAGCTTTAAGCCCTTTATTTATTGCTATATTTTCTTTTACATTTGCAGTGAGTGTAGGGGGGTTATGGGAGATTTTTGAGTTTACTATGGATTCTATTTTTGGGTTGAATATGCAGAAATCTGGTCTAGTAGATACAATGTGGGATTTGATAGTAGATTCTCTAGGTGCTTTATTCTCTTCTACAATGGGATATATATATTTAAAGAGACGAGGGGCATCTTATTTAAGAAATCTAGTTCGAAGCCTTTTGTCAAGAGATGGAATAAATAAAGAAGAGTAAGTAACTTTTTAAAAAGTTACTTACTCTTCTTTATTTATACTATCAGATTAGTGCAGGTGGATAAGGGGTTAAGCTAATTTTTAAATCTAAAATCAGCTGTTTGCTTTATATATTGAGTAAGATTCTTATTTATTAATTTGCTAATTTGATAGTATCAAATTTCCTTAATAAAAGCGGCAATTAATATATATTATGGTTATGGAGGTGTTTTTAGTAAACTAAAGAATAATTAATGATAGAGGAGATAATTTATAAAGTTAAAAATTTACTTCTAAATAAACTAGTATAAGATTTTATAAGAAAGGGTGAAAAACATGCCTAATAAGATTAGAATAGAGGATAATTTAGAAAAAATGGGAAATGTTATTAAAGAAGGTAATAGAAAAAGGGGAACTTCTAGATGAAGAGGTTATAAGATTAAGTAGAGAGGTAGATAAATTAATTTTATTAATAATGGAAAAGGGATTGGATATATAGCTGATATTATTTGATTTTTTGGATAGGTTAAATTATCAGTTTAATTCACAAAATGTTAAAATTTTCTAACCACACTATAATCCATTATTAACAAAGGTGTTATAAATTGTAATTAAGGAGAGTTGTTTTTAAACTCTTAACTTACTATCAAAGGAAGGGAGGGATGAAGAAGAAAGGTCAGAAAAGAGAATAAGTCTTTTACTTAAAATTAATCTATATTAAAATGGAGGGATATTATGAAGCGAGTTTTGGATAAGAGGTGCTTGTTTTTAGCACTATCAGTTATGGTGCTATTAACAACGTTGATGGTATTTACAGAAGGTGCATCAGCAGCAAATACAGCAACAATTTATTATAAAAGAGGATATGCAACACCGTATATCCATTATCGTCCAGAGGGCGGGAGTTGGACATCAGCTCCAGGAGTAGCTATGTCTGAATCAGAATTTGCAGGATATAGTGTATATACTATCGATTTAGGAAGTGCAACTAGAGCAGAGGTCTGTTTCAATGATGGAAATGGCAATTGGGATAGTAATGGAGGTTCAAATTATTGGTTTGACCAGGGAATATCAACATATGCAAACGGTATCATTAACTCGGGGGAACCACAAGTTATAACTAATCAAGCAACAATTTATTATAAGAGAGGGTATACAACACCATATATTCACTATCGTCCAGTAGGTGGTATTTGGACTACAGCTCCAGGAGTAGCTATGTTAGATTCTGAATATGACGGATATAGTGTTTATACAATAAATTTAGGAAGTGCAACACAAGCAGAAGTCTGCTTTAATGATGGGAATGGCAATTGGGATAGTAATGGAAGTTTAAACTACTTCTTTAATCAAGGAGATTCAATCTTCGATAGCGGTACAATTACAGCAGGAAAGCCAGTAGAACTAGGTGATACAACACCTCCTACAATAACTCCAAGTCTTGTAGCACAAAGATATGAGAATCCTATCTCAATAACCTTTGATGTTAGTGATAATGAGGATCCAGCCCCAAGATTATATTATACTACCAATGGGAGTCAACCTCAAGAAATAGATAGTGAGCTATATTACGGAGAGACTATAGATATTAATGAGAGTATGACAATTAATACCTTGGCAATTGATGCTTCAGGAAATAGAACAGAAGTTAGATTTAGATATTATATCGGTGAAGGTGTAGACACAGGGGTTGACTTTAGAGAAGAGACGATTTATTTTGTAATGACAACTCGTTTTTATGATGGTGATTCAAGTAATAATGAATATTGTTGGGCTGATGAGAGTGCAGGAAATGTTGCTAATAATGATCCAGCATGGCGAGGAGATTTCAAAGGTTTAGCAGAGAAATTAGACTATATTAAGGCACTTGGCTTTAGTGCAGTCTGGATTACACCTGTTGTCAAGAATGCTAGTGGTTATGATTATCATGGATACCATGCAGTAGATTTTACAGAGGTTGACCCACGATATGAATCTGATGACTTTACTTACCAAGATTTAATTGATGCAGTTCATGCTAAGGGTATGAAGATAATTCAAGATGTAGTATTTAATCATTCTAGTAATTTTGGAGAAGAGAATTTATATCCATTATTTAAGAAAGATGCTAATGGTAATTATATCGGTCTTGATAATCCAGATACATTAGTAGCTAATTCAAGATTAGAGAATGCTGCTCAAACTTATCAAGGTGGAGATTATAGTTCAATAACTTCAAATCAACAGTATGGAGCTAGAATAGCAGCGATGAAAGAGGATAGTGAAGATACTGAACATATCTACCATCATGAGAAGAGCTTACAGTGGGAAGGTTATACAGTACAGACTGGACAGATAGCAGGAGACTGTGTTGATTTAAATACAGAGAACCCTGAAGTAGCTAACTACTTAATAAATGCTTATAATCGTTATATTGATATGGGAGTAGATGGATTCCGTGTTGATACTGTTAAGCATATCAGTAGATTGACTTTTAACAAATATTTCAATCCAGCCTTTAAAGCAAGAGGTGGAGATGACTTCTTTATGTTTGGTGAGGTTGCAGCCCGTTATCGTCAGATTTGGAATAGTGGTATTCCAGCTATTTCAGTTCCTTTCTATACATGGAAAGAATCTGCTTCATATCCATGGGGAGATAAAGCTACTAACAAAGCTTCTGTAGAACAGCATTGGGCAGATAATAGTTCTGTTAATAATGAGCCAACATCTGATAATGCCTTCTTAGCAGGTAATAACTATCATCAGCCAGATTGGTCTATGCGTTCAGGTTTAGATCAGATTGACTTTCCAATGCATTGGAACTTTAATAATGCTTATGATTCCTTTGGTGTGGCTTTAAGTGGAGATCAATATTATAATGATGCAACATGGAATGTCACTTATGTAGACTCCCATGATTATGCTCCAGATGGTGCTCCAGAGAATCAGAGATTTGCTGGAAGCCAAGAGACTTGGGCGGAGAATTTATCATTAATGTTTACCTTCCGTGGAATTCCAACTATCTATTATGGAAGTGAGATTGAGTTCCAAAAGGGTATGCCAATTGATGTAGGGCCAAATGCTCCTTTAGCTGAAACAGGGAGAGCTTATTTTGGAGATCGTATTGAAGGATCTATAACTGTAGATGGTTTTGGAGAATATTCTAATGCTACAGGAACAATAGCAGACACTTTAAATTATCCATTAGCTCAACATATTAGAAGCTTAAACTTAATTAGAAGAGCTGTACCAGCATTACAGAAAGGTCAGTATTCAACAGCTGATATTTCTGGTAATTATCTAGCATTTAAGAGAAGATATACTGATGAGGCTGTTGATAGCTTTGCTTTAGTAACAGTTTCTGGAACAGCTACATTCTATAATGTTCCTAATGGAACTTATGTAGATGCAGTAACAGGTGATACAATTAATGTCACAAATAATACCTTAACTGCTGAATGTTCTGGAAAAGGTAACTTAAGAGTATATGTCTTAAATGGTTTTGGGAAAGTAGCAGATTATGGTAGTTATTTAAATTAAAATATTTTAAAGATTAAATTTTAATATTTTCAAGGTCAATATTTAAATATTGACCTTGAAAATCAAAATAATTACTTATTTGAATAAAAAAGTATGTTTGATTTTACTTAAGATTAATAATGATTTTAGTAAAGTAAATTTTGACAAAAAGATTATATCTAATAATTTTTAGGAGGAGGTGATAATGTAATTAATTTTTTATATTCTGATAAAAGAGGGGATGGTAAATTATAAGACTATAATTTTATAAGAATTTTAATTTATAATAACAATTGTGTATTTTTATTAAGTTTGAAAGTATTTTGTAAGATGATTAATCGATTTTAATGGTTAGGCTATGTTGATTAACTAGATATACAGTAGCAACCTAAAAACAATCTTAATTGATTGTAAATAATTAAAGAGGTGAGATTTAATGTTTAGAGGATTTAAGAGTAGAAGAATAGTCTTGTTAGCAACACTTGCTTTACTTATGTTAGTTTTTGTTGCTCTGCCTACAGAAGCAACAGATTTTAATGGGGTAAAAGTACATTATAAGGATACAAATGGAACACCGAATATTTATACATGGACAGATACAGAAGAACCATCTGGTAGTTGGCCAGGATCAGCAATGACATCAGAGGGTGATAGCTGGTATATAGCATCGTTTGATGGATATACTTCTTTAAATATTATCTTTATCCCAAGCACTGGAGGGCAAAGTGCAGATCTATCCCGTAGTCAAGGAGAATGGTGGTATAAGGACGGAACATGGTATGATAGTAATCCAGAAGGGTCAAATACAGGTTCAAAAGTAATAGTACATTATAAAGATGCAAACGGAACACCGAGTATTTATACATGGACAGATACAGAAGAACCATCTGGTAGTTGGCCAGGATCAGCAATGATATCAGAGGGTGATAGTTGGTATGTAGCATCTTTTGATGGATACACTTCTTTAAATATTATCTTCATTTCAAGTACTGGAGATCAAAGTGCAGATTTATCCCGTAGTCAAGGAGAATGGTGGTATAAAGATGGAGTCTGGTATGATAGTAAGCCAGGTGGTTCCAACAATGTAACAAATGCTGATGTTGATAATTTGAGAATTTATCAAGTTATGGTGGAATCCTTCCAAGATGGAACACCAAGAGGATATGGTGATGGATATGGACCTAGCTATCATAATGGTGATCTAAGAGGTATAATCAATTCTCTTGAATATATTAAGAGTCTAGGGATGAATGCTATCTGGATGACACCTGTATTCAATTCTGTAACAGGGACGATAAAAGGTCAAGCAACAGGATATTTTGCCGATGACTATTATAATATCGACCCTAACTTTGGAACTAATGAAGAGTTTAGAGAGTTAGTTGATAAGGCTCATAGTTTAGGCATGTATGTATTCTTAGATGGTGTATTTGGTCATCACGGTGCTAATCCAATAAATGGGGTAGTAGATGGTGCTACTCAATGGTATGGATATCAAACAGTATTCCCAGATAGTTTGGAATACTTCAAGAATGTAGCAACCTATTGGATTGAAGAGTATGGAGTAGATGGCTGGAGATTAGATCAGGCTTATCAATTATACCAAAATGGACATAATTACTGGCATGAAATCAAGGTAGCAGTGGAGAGTGCAGCACAGGCACGTAAAGATCGCGGAGAAGAGTGGGGAACTTTAGGTTATATGGTAGGAGAGATTTGGAAGGGTCAAAATGAGATTAATCAACAGGGATATAGTCAAGATGGTCTAGAATCTTGTTTTGATTTCCCAATGCGTTATAGTTTAGTTCAAGTATTGGCTACTCAAGAGCATACTGAACAAAGTGGTGCTTATGGTCAGCCAGCTTCAGTATTGAATCAAGGTCTTGCAAGCCATGATATTTATCCAGATTATGCACATCCAAACTTAATGTTAACTAACCATGATTTAGTTAGATTTGGAGACTTGATTCAAAGAGCACCGAATTTAGGATATGGTAAAGAGCATAGTGATTACTGGAAACGATATAAAGCAGCTTATAGCTTTATAGCAGCTTACACAGGACCAATTACAATCTATTATGGTGATGAGATTGGTCGTGAGGTTGAAGGTTTTATCTATGAAGGAGACCTTGGTTATTATGATGACCATGTTTCTAGAGATAATGGTAAAATTTCAGGATTTACAGCTCAAGAGAATGATCTAAAGAATTATATTACTCAATTAATGAATATAAGGGCAGCACATCCAGCATTATGGAATGGTGATAGAACTAATTTAGTAGCTAACCAGACCCAATATGCTGATCTTAAGATTGATTTAGATACTGGTGAAAAGATAGTTTATGTGTTAAATACAGGAACTCAACCGACAACTATATCAATCTCTTCTAGCCAAGTAGGAGGAAGTAAATTAGTAGACTTACTATCTGATGAAGAGATTAGTAACTCTGGAAGTTACTATATAAATGTAGATGGATTATCAGGAAGATTCTTACTTGTTCAATAACTTAATATTATGATTGTAATCTAGGGATACCTTTAGGGTATCCCTTTTTATTATAGGTAAAGTTATTTAAATTAGATTTTTATTCAATAATTATATTATTTTTAGTATAAGTTGTTAATATTTAGAATAAATATAATATTACATTTATTCTGGCAGTATTAATATTTTTTAGGATTATCAATTATATCAGATAAAAATGAAGGGGAAAATCTTTTTGTTTAGAAATAGTTACGTATAAGTAAAATTTTTAAATAATTAAGAATAGATATAAATCAGAACCTTTTATAATTTCCAACTAATTTTTCTATATATTAATCTAAATTCTAATTAGATAATAAAATAGTGTTTACTCTTAAAATAAAAGGTTTTATCGAAGGAGGGGGAGGATTTGGAATCACTATTACATGATGGAATTAGATTGTATTTAAAGCAGTCAGCCCATGAACTGTTATCAGCAGAAGAGGAGCAGATGGTTGCTAGAAGGATATCTGAGGGCGATGAGGAAGCTAAGAAAATTTTAATTAAAGCTAATTTGAGGTTGGTAGTTAGTATTGCTAAAAAATATTTAGGTCAAGGTCTTGATTTCTTGGATTTAATTCAAGAAGGGAATTTGGGTTTAATGCAAGCTATTAAGAAATTTGACTATCAAAAAGGGTATCGATTTAGTACTTATGCTACTTGGTGGATTAGACAAAGAATCAACCGAGCCTTAGCTGATAAAGCAAGAACTATTAGAATTCCTGCCCATATTTGGGAGGTAATGAATAGTTATTTGAAGACGATAAATATATTGTCAAGGGAGTTGGGTAGAGATCCTAATGTAGAAGAAGTCGCTACAGAGATGAATATATCTGAAGAGAAGGTGAGGTTGATTAAAGAGTTATTACAAGAACCTGCCTCTTTAGATAGTCCTGTTGGTGAAGAAGATGACTTTTATTTAGGAGATGTAATTGAAGATCCAACGATGCCTACTCCAGATAAGATTACTTATGATATGATATTAAGGGAAGAATTAGATGAGATGTTAGATACAATCCCAAAAAGAGAGAAGAGGATTTTGGAGTTGAGGTTTGGTTTATTAGATGGAAGAACTAGAACGTTAAATGAGATTGGGCAGGATTACAATTTATCCCGTGAAAGAATCAGACAGATAGAGAAGAAAGCTTTACAAAGAATGAGGCACCCTACTAGAAGTAAAAAGTTAAAAGATTTTTTATAGAATAAAGTGGCTTAAGCCACTTTATTTTATTGAAGGAAGGTTTTACATAGAGTAGTGCCATTTTATGAGGGTATTGCAACAATTTTTTTGAGTTGATAGTATATGGTGCATAGTTAACAGTTAAGGTTTTTAAAAAATCTCATCATGCTATTAATATACTTATAATTAAGACTAAGTTTACTTTTGGTGTTTATGTCTTAATATAATTGGATAATATAAGAAATGATATTGTCTATTTAGATTTCACATAGTTATTTGTTTGATAACCTTTATCAACTCCCTGTAAATTTATTAAAAATACTAAGGTGATTTTGCTTTTATTTTGAAATTTTAGTATAATAAAAAGGGTTCTTTTATTTAGATAAGAGAACTATTAAGCTATGATCGCTTATATAAAGAGAAGCATAATAATTACTAAAGGATAAATATTATCTTTCTCGAATAGAGTAATTTGAAGATAGAAATTAAGAGTTGGAAAGGGAATGATAGTTTATGAAATTAGAAAAGGACTTAGTTATAGCAATTGATGGACCAGCAGGAGCAGGTAAGAGTACTGTAGCTAAAATTATAGCAGAAAAATTAGGATATATCTATATTGATACAGGTGCTATGTATAGAGCTTTAACTTTAAAGGCTTTAAGTAAAGATTATGATCTAGAAGATGAGCAAAAACTAGGGGTTTTAGCTGAAAGTACAGATATTAAGTTAGTTAAGGCTGGAGAAGATAATTTAGTAATCCTTGATGGAGAAGATGTAACAGAAGAGATTAGAGATAATAAGGTCAGCAATAATGTCTCTGTAGTTGCTAAGGTACCAAAGGTAAGGAAAGAGATGGTAAGATTACAAAGAAATATGGCTAAATCTGGTGGAGTAGTAATGGATGGAAGAGATATTGGCACGATTGTATTACCAGCTGCTGATATTAAGGTTTTTTTAACAGCTTCTGTTGAACAGAGGGCTCAAAGACGTTATGATGAATTAATAGATAAAGGTGAGGATGTTAATTTAGAACAGATTAAAGCTGAGATTATTCGTCGTGATAATATAGATAAAAATCGTGAAGTAGCTCCTTTGACTGAAGCAGAAGATGCTATTCGAGTCGATACAACGAAGTTAGATATTGGACAAGTAGTTGAAGAGATATTGAATATCTGTCAGGAGGTATAATATGGGTTTTACATATAAAGCAACTTGCATAGCTTTGAGAGGTTTGTTTGGCTATGGAGCAGGCTGGAAGATCGAGGGCTTAGAGAATGTCCCTAAAGAAGGTGGGATAATAGTAGTAGCTAATCATCAAAGTAACTTTGACCCACCAATCTTAGGTTGTTCTTTAAATAGACATGTACATTTTATGGCTAAAGAGGAGCTTTTTGATGGATTTATTAAGAATGCATATATGAGAGCGGTAGGTTCTTTTCCTGTTAAAAGAGGTGCAGCAGATATGGGAGCGATTAAAACTGCTTTAAAGTTGCTAAAGGATGGAGAAGCATTAGGGTTGTTTCCTGAAGGAACTAGAAGCAAAACTGGTAAGCTAAGGAAAGCTAAGTTGGGAGCAGTGATGTTGGCTGTCAAATCTAAAGCTCCGATTGTTCCTGTCGGACTAAATGGTACCCAGCATCCCTTCAAAGAAGACTTAAAGATTAATATAGGAAAGCCTTTTACCTTAGATGAATTTTATGAACGTAAGTTAGAAAAGGAAGAGATGAGAGTAGCAGGAGAGGTTATTATGGCTAAGATTGCTGAGTTATTAGAATAATAGTAATGAGTAAAGAATGAGTAGTGATGACTAAAAGAGTTGAAATTTAAAAAATAGCTAGTTATATAGTAAAATAAACTTGGATTATTATAAAAGGATATAGGGCATATATGCCCTATATCCTTTTATATATTTATGCAGTTGCCATTGCACGACATTCTGCTGCACATTGGCGACAGATATCTGCACAAGTTTGACAATGATTATCTTTAAACTTATCACATTCATCAGCACAAGCATCACAGATCTCTGCACATAATCCACATACTTGTTGAGCGTATCGACTATTACCTGCCATATACTTAGCAGACAGGGCACAGATTCCTATACAGTCTAATAACAGGCTCATACAGTCAACTCTAGCATCTACATCTGGCTCATGCATACAAGCATCTAAGCAGAATTCACATTCAGTCATACACTTGTTACAGATATCGATACATTTTTGATATCTGTCCATATGTGTTTGCATTGCTGTAGTCATATTAATTCCCCCTTGTGAAAAAAGATTTAAGTACTTTTGACTAGTCTTAGTATTCTTTAATAGAGAAATTAATATTCAAAATTTAATATACAATTATAGAGGGTTAGTTATTTTAGATTAATAAAAGTAGCTATCTATAGAGCTAGTCTTGCTAATAATTTAATCTAAAATAATAGTGTAATCCATAATAGCAATAGAGTAGATACTACCCAGAGAAGATACCTACCTAAATCCCCATTATGGACATAACTTAAAGCTTTACTGGGGTACTCTATTCCTTTAGCTAATAAGGGATAGATATCAATAGCTCTAACTTTATGATGATGGGGCTTGATAATATCATGAGCTACTTTAAAGATGATAGTAGCTAGGATGATAGGTTCTATCCCTTTCCAGATATACTTAAGAGAAAAGAAATGTACTTTGTTATCTAAAGCTAAAAAGTCTGTTAAGAGCTTGGGGTTTAAACCAATCACTAGTAGTACAGTAGTAATTAAGCCCATACCAAAGAGCATAGCTTTATCTGACTTATCATTGATCTCAACTTCTTCATCCAACTCTCTAAAGAAGGCAAAATATATTACTTTTAAAAATGAAAGGGAAGTACCTATTCCTGCTAAATATAATCCCCAGCTTAAAATTTGATTATGGAGAGCTTTTTTAATTATTAATTTGCTAATATGGCCACTGAAGAAGGGGAATCCAGTAATTGACAGGGCTGCAATAATGGCATAAAAGGTCAGCAAAGGGAGCTTTTTAGCTAAGCCACCTAGTTCTATTAAGTCTTCCTTACCAGTCCTATAGATTATGATTCCAATTACCATAAATAATAGCCCTTTATAGAGAATATTATTAATCAAATGAATAATCCCTCCACCTGCTCCTAAAGTTGTACCCACACTAATTGCAGTAATCATATAACCAATCTGGCTGATAATATGGTAAGATAAAAGCTTGCGTACCTTAGTCTGTCTTAAGGCTAAGAAGACTCCTGACAAAGCAGTAATGATACCTGCATATCCTAAAAAGTTAAGTCCACTTAAGAGTCTATATAAGCCATAAACTCCAACCTTGGTGGTATAGGCTGATAAGAGAACACTGATATGAAAGGGAACATTACTATAATTTTGAGGTAGCCAAGTATGTAGACTGATAAAGGCTAACTTAATCCCTATTGCTAAGAGGAAGAAGGGTAGACCATACTTTATATTTGTCAACTCAAGATTACCTGTTCCAGTATACTGTAACAAGATTCCCCATAAGAGGCTGATTGCTCCCACCATCTGCATGATGAAGTAATAATAACTTGTCTGTTTGGTAATAGGTTTCTCATTATTAAAGATTAAAAAGTAAGAGCTGATAGTCATAAGTTCCCAGCAGATATAGAAGGAGAAGAAATCTCCCACAAATAAAATAGCTATTGAGCTACCGATATAGAGTTGGGATAAAATATAATACTTTCCATCAGATAAATTACTAGCATAAATCATACTACATAGCCCAAAAAAGGCAAAAGATAATCCGATTATTTTGCTAATATTATCAACTTTTAATAAGACTAAATTAAAATCTAAGAAAGAGACTATTAAACTCTGATCAACAGTCAGATTATAAATCACTATTATAGCTAAAATAGATAAAGCTATAGCTATAAATTCTCTTAATTTATCTCGAGTGAAGAATAATACCCCTGTACCGAGAAGATAGATAATTCCAGGATTCATATTTGATTTACCTCCTTAGTAAAAGATTGATATAATTACCTCTGTTTATTAAAAACTTTGGGAGTGTTTCTATTAATTTAGGAGCAAAACTAGGTAATAGGCTTAATACTAAGCAGAGTATACTTAGAGTTAAAGTTGGTAGCTTTAACATTAGAGATTCTTTAAACATCATCTTTTCATCATTGAATTTATAATATAACTCTTTAATTACCTTTAGATAATAAATTAATGATAATAGACTACCAACTAAGATTAAAAAGGCTGGTATAGAGTAGTTAGATTCTAAAACTTGTTGGATGATTAACCATTTACTTACAAAGCCATTAAAGGGTGGTAAACCAATAATAGCAAAGGCTGCTAGAGCAAAGGCTAAAGAGGAGTAGGGTAGAGTCCTTCCTAAACCTGTAAGTTTTGATATCTTATCATCTTTAAGATTATAGATAAATATACCAGTAGCTAGGAATAATGTCCCTTTCATTATTATATGGTTAGTTAGATGATAGCCTCCTGCTATAATGCCTCCTTTACTTCCTAAAGCAAAGACCATAATAATATAGCCCATATGTGCAATACTAGAATATCCTAATAACCTTCTAAGGCCAGTTTGTTGATAAGCCAATAGGTGGGCTACTATAAAGGTCAATGTCCCCCAATAAACCAAGATATCTTGCAAACCAATATCTATAATAAATTCAACTCCAAATAAGATATAAATAATTCTAATTAAAGCATATAAAGAGGTCTTAATTACAATACCTGATGATAAAGCATTAAAGGTAACAGAAGCCTTAGTATAGACATCTGCTAACCAGCTGTGTAAAGGGACTAGAGCAAATTTACTAGAAAAACCAATTAAATAAAGGATTAAGATTGTAATCTTTAGACTGCTACCTACCTCTTTAAAATTAACGGCAGCTTGAGCAAGGTTTAATGTTCCAGTGCTTTGGTAGATTAAGATAATAGCCAATAGGATAAAAACCCCACTAATTGAGCCTAAGATTAAATATTTAAAAGATCCTTCAAAGCTTTCTGTATCCTTATTAATAGCTGCTAGAGCATATGAACTAATAGAAACTATCTCAAAGAAGACATATAAATTGAATAAATCTCCTGTAATAACTATCCCTATAGCTCCAGCTAATAATAATAAGGATAGAGTATGATATTTTATCTTATCTCTTTTAATATAGTTGATAGAATAAAGGGTTACTAGATAAGATAAGGCTACAATTGCTAAGATGAATAAAGCTGAAAATGCATCTATAACTAAGGTAATCCCTAATAGTGGGCTCCAGTTACCGATATTATAGACTAGAGGTTCTTTGATGGCTTGATTAGCAACTATAAAGGTTAAAATAATATGAGCTGTAGAGCTGATAATGATAATGGAATTAAAGTATCTTTTAAAATATAATTTTATCAATCCTAAGCTAAAGGCAGTCAATAAAGGTAAGATAATTAGCCAAATAACCCTAACCATTTTTCTCCTCCTAATAAGATATTGTGATAATTAATAGGTTTTAATAGAAACAATGGTGCTTTTTTAATGAACAATAGTAAAAAGTCTGGAAAAAAAGCTAAAGGAAGATAAGATAGTGATAAAAGCAGTGGTCCTAATTGTAGTTGATAAGGTATTGATATAATATTTATCTTCTCTGTCACCTTAGTATAGAATAAAATAATTATCTTTAAATAATAACTTAAAGAAATTAGACTACCAATAAGGATAGAGATAGCAGGTATTATAAAGCCAGCCTTTAAAGCAGCAGTGGTTAATATCCATTTACTGATAAAGGAATTAAAGGGTGGCAGTCCCACTATATTTAAAGCAGAGATAGTAAAGATAAAGCTACTAAGGGGTAATTGGTAGGCGATTCCCTTTAAATCGGCAATATCTTTCTTTTTAGCTTTAAGGATTAAGATGCCAGCAGTCATAAATAAGACCCCTTTTACCACAGCATGATTGATTATATGATAAATAGCTCCTTCTAAACCTGCTGCATTAAACACCCCTATTCCAATTAATATATAACCAATTTGAGCAATACTTGAATAAGCCAATAATCTCTTTAAATTATTTTGTCTATAAGCTAAGAGATGCCCTGTTAATAAAGTAATAACTCCACCATAAAGAAAGACTAGATTTAACTTTAAAGCTAATAACTCTTCTACTCTAAAAATGACAAACAAGACTCGAAGTAAAGCATATAAGAATACCTTGATTACAACTCCAGATAATAAGGCGCTGATTGATGATGGAGCAGTAGAGTGAGCATCAGGTAGCCAAGTATGTAAAGGTACTAAGGCAAATTTAGAACCAAAGCCAATCAGAAGCAAAACTGCAATCACTTGTTTAAGCTTTAATGGAATATTTTTAGCAGTGATAACTAGTTGAGCTAAGTTTAATGTTCCAGTACTCTGATAGATTAAGATGATAGCCAATAAGATTAAAATTCCACTGATTGAGCCTATAATCATATATTTAAAGCTTGCTTCAAAAGCTATATCCTTCTTATTAAAAGCCACTAGTACATAGGAGATAATAGAGGTGATTTCAAAAAAGACATAGAGATTAAATAAATCTCCTGTTAGGACCATTCCTAGCATTCCAGTAATTAATAGAAATAAGAGTGTATAATATTTAAGTTGATTGATTTGGATATAACTTAGAGAATAAGAGAGAATAATAAAACTTATAAAAGTAATCAATACTGCCAATAATCCTCCTAAAGGATCAACAATTAAACTTATTCCTAAACCTTGCTTCCAATTACCTAAATTATAGATAAGAGGATGGTCGATAACCTTAATCAATAAGCTAATACTGAGTAAAAAGATAAGTAAGCCATTACTTAAAATAAATATTCCCTTTAATTTTGGCAGATAAAGATCAATGAAAAATAATGAGAACCCTGCTAATAAAGGAACTATTATCAACCAAATTATATCTATCATCCCTTTAACCTCCTAATTTCTGAAATATCAAGGGTATTATAGTTTCGATGTAGTTTAATAGTTAATAGTAACATCAATGCCGTAATACTAGCACCTATTACAATTGCTGTTAGAGCTAAGGCTTGTGGAATAGGATCAACAATAATAGAGTATTGTTGGTCAATTATTGGAGCAGTTCCCTCAGGCTTATATCCTAAAACTACTAATAATAGAACTAGGGATGAATCCATAATATTAATTCCGATAATTATCTTGATTAGATTAGTATTGGTTAAAGTTGTATAGAGACCAAGGCAGAATAAAATAATTACTACTAAATAAATAGATTCCATGTTATTCCTCCCTTACTAAACGATGAAATATAATTGCCAGACCTGATCCTACTTTAATACCAGTAGCAAGGTTTAAAATAGGAATAATCCCTGCACTAACCAATTGACCTGCAATCCCTAAATAAAGGCTAGTCTGACCATTTGCTAAAAAGTTATATCCTAATAATATTCCTAGCAGTCCAGTTAATACAAAAGAGATTGCTCCAAGGCTTTCTAAAAGTGATTTTTTCCCTAAAGCTTCTTCTTCCTTTACATATCTAATCCCAAAAGTAATTTTTAATAAAATGAAGGTAGTTGCTATAACTACTCCCCCAGCAAAACCACCTCCAGGCGATAGGTGACCATAAGCGATTAAATAGAAGGCTAAGATATATAAAAAAGGGATAATAAAGCTTATATTTTGGTAAACAATCTGGGAGAAGTTTGTATCTGAAACAAAAACTCTTTCTTTGGTAGCCAATAATGATATGGCAGATACAACAATAAAGATAACTGTAGCCTCACCTAAGGTATCAAAACCTCTATAATCA
The DNA here is from genome assembly GCF_001693735.1 of Orenia metallireducens. Classification (GTDB taxonomy): domain Bacteria; phylum Bacillota; class Halanaerobiia; order Halobacteroidales; family Halobacteroidaceae; genus Orenia; species Orenia metallireducens. The sequence goes on along the minus strand of NZ_LWDV01000009.1, from coordinate 873,658 downwards.
AATAAGATAGCAGTTACTAGATTAATAGCACCAGTATCTTTGACCCCATTTTCAATATAATGTTGGCTGAGTTGATACTTATTATTAGCTAGGTTACTATCTTCAAATAGATCTGAGAAATTGATAAACAATAATATTCCTAAGCCAAGAATTAGGATTAGTATATATATCTTCCTCATCTTTTTCCTCCTGTCTTATCGATTGTAATGATAAAGAAACCTGTAGTAATGCCACTAGCAACTACTACTTCAGTTAGAGCTACATCAGGAGCCTGTAATATTATAAATAGAATAACAAGAGTTGAACTTAATAGGGATAAGGCAATCAATGAATTTACTAAATCCTTAGTAAATGATGCAAAAAAAGCAGTTAATAGGATAAATAATAATAATAAATATACTATCATTTCCATCATAATAAACCACCATGCTTCTTTTCTTTTAAGTCATCTCTTATTAAGTGGGATCTTTCTGCAATAGAACCACTCTTAGAATAATAACTTGCTCTAGCTAGAGCATGACTAGTAACTGGGTTACTAATAATTAAGAAGACAATGATTAAAGATAATTTTAAAGAATAGAGGGAAAGCCCCTTAAAACAGATAACTCCCAAAAGAACCGAGATACCTCCACCTGTCAAACATTTAGACCCTATATGTAACTTAGTATAAAAATCTTCAAATCTAATCATACCAATAGTAGTGACTAAGAAGAAAAAAGCTCCATTTATAACTAAAAAATAACCGAGTAACTTAATAATTTTGATCCCCTCCTTAATGTCCGAAGAATTTAGCCATAATCAATACATCGACGAACAATAACAGAGCATAGACTATAGCGACATCTATAAAGATTTCCCGTTGAAAATATAAGCTTAGTAATACCAAGATTAACAGGAACATTATGCCAATTGAATCAGCAGCAGCTATTCTATCAAAGACTGTTGGACCTTTGATGACTCTATAAAAGGTCAATAAAGCAGAAAGTAAAATTACTATTATTATAATTTCAATCATTTAAACATCCTCCTGATAATTCTTTCAAATTTACCAAAAATCATCTCTTTAATTTTATTATCTTCTTCAAATTTTAAGTCTAGACAATGAATATATAATCCATGGGTTTCACTATCTAAATCCATAGTTATTGTTCCAGGGGTTAGAGTTATAGAATTGGCTAAAATAGTTAATTTAATTAAGCGATTTCTCTTTCCTAAATCTGTAGGAATTTTAACAATTGCAGGTCTAAAATTCTTTTTTGGATGGAGTACAAAATAAGCTACTTTATAACTAGCTATAAACATTTGGCTACTTAGATAGATAGCGTACCATAAAAATGCCCATGGTTTTGTAATTAATTTTTTAGAAAAAAGCTGTGTAAATGAGCTATTAATAATTAAGACTACAATGGTTGAAATAGTTAATCCAACTACTAAAGAAGATAGGGAAAAATCACCTGTCATAATAATCCAAGTAATATATAACAAAATAACTGTAAAGATATTATTTTTATCTATTATTTTCATTAGATCCTCCTAACATAATTTGGTTTTTTGTCATTTTTAGCTGTGGATCAGTTTGAATCAAAGTAATTTTAAATAAATTAATATCGGGGAGTTTGTTATTGAAATTAGAATTTAAACAACTTTAAAGGAATTTTAAATTCTGGTGTCCCAGTAGAATATGGTGCAATTTCATAGACCTGAAAATATATGACTAGGTTATTTTCCTGAAGATAAAAGTTTGAATTTTTAGAGAGTATTTTAAGATTATGAGTATCATCAGCAAAATACAGTTCTTGATGTTTCCTAATTTTATTTTTAATCTTATCATTAATAGTCTTTTGATAATCTTTATTCTTTCCTAATAAATCCCCTAAAGAGAGTTCTTTTCCAGTATGGAGGTTTATATTAAAGGCTTCTTTGAAGTAATTACCATGAGCACCACCAGTATATTCATAATAAGTAATAGTTAAACTTAAAATATTATCCTTATTATAATAAACCTGATAGTCGGTAGATGATTGATAAGGATAGATAGGAAATTCATAATCTTGAGCATCTTTATTGTGCTTTTTAGCTATATTTTTTAGGTTATTACTGAAGTTAACTATTTTATTTTTAAAGGTTCTGTTTAACCTATTTTGTAATTTTTTATTTTTCATACCACTTATCTTTGGTATCTTTAAGTCTATTTTAATTAATTTATTATCCATTTTGATTCTTTCTTCTTTAATTTTTATCTGTTCTAAAGGTGTAGATTCTTTATAAGAGCTGAGAGTTATAGGGGTAGTAGCATAAAGAGAACTAGAATATAACATTGAAATCAGTAATCCAATTAAAATTTTTTTCTTCATTTGATATACCTCCTAATCTAAGCTTATAGTTTCATTAATTTATTTATATTTATAATAATTCTAGATAATATCTAATCTTCCTTTTGTAATATTAATGATTTAGATTTGGTTAATAGTCTTGAGGATAAGAATAGTTCTAATTTTATTGTTTTAATAGTAATTATGTAAGATATATTAGCTAAATTAGAGTTTATTCTTTAATAGTAGACTAGGTTTTAATAGGGAATACAACTAACTAAAAGTTAAATGTTTTTGTATTTATAAAGTTAATATGATATATTTTTAATTAGAATATATTATAATATTCAAATATAATGATACTAACATTGTTAATTTAGTCAGGAGGATTTTATGGAAAATATTTCAATATCTATTGCTTTTTCAGCCGGTTTTATTTCTTTTCTCTCACCTTGTGTTCTACCACTAGTTCCTGCTTATGTAAGTTATATAACAGGCAGTACAGCAGAGCAAGGGAAGGTATTTACTTTAATTAGAGCTATAGCTTTTGTAATTGGTTTTTCAATTATATTTATCCTAATGGGAGCCTCAGCAAGTTATTTAGGAAGGATTTTTGCTTATTATAAACCTTTATTTACAAAGATTAGTGCTATATTGATAATTATCTTTGGTTTGCATATGAGTGGTTTATTGAAAGTAAATCTATTATACAAACAATTTAGGTTTAGTGAACCTAAAGAAGTTAGTAATTGGGTCAGTTCTATAGTCATAGGAATGGCTTTTGCAGCAGGGTGGACCCCTTGTGTAGGTACAGTTTTAGGTTCGATCTTATTATATGCTGGTACTGAGGCTACTTTGAGTAGTGGAATTTTATTATTGATCTTTTATTCTTTAGGATTAGGAATCCCCTTTATAATAACAGCGGTATTTATTAATAAGTTTACAAGATTATCACCAAAGATTAATAGATATTTACCTGTGATCTCTAAAATCAGTGGAATAATAATGATTATTTTTGGACTACTACTTCTCTTTAATAGATTTCAAAATTTAAGTAGATATTTTTATATATTTTAATCTTAGGAGGGATTGATATGAGTAAAAGAAGTTTGAAAATGATTATAGTCATTCTGTCAATTTTAGTAGTGATTAGTGGAGTAATGTTTTATAGTCAAGGAGCTAATAAGGATAGCACTAAGTTTATTCAAAAAGATTTTAAGGTTAAAGAAGAATCGGAAGCTAAGAGTAAAGTAGATGTTTATGGTCTTGGAATTGGGGATTATGCTCCAGAATTTAATTTAGATAATCTAGAGGGGGAGGATATCCATCTTAGTGATTATCAGGGCAAGTACCTGTTATTGAATTTTTGGGCAACTTGGTGTCCACCCTGTCGTAAGGAGATGCCTGATTTAAATCAGTTTCATCAGAAAAATAAAGATGAATTTGTAGTAGTGGGGGTTAATATCGGAGAAGATAAAGAAAATGTAAAGAAATTTATGGAAACGGGTGGATATGACTATCCAATTTTATTGGATAGAGATCGTCAAGTTGCATTCCTCTATCGTGCTTCCGTAATTCCTACATCTTATTTTATTGACCCTGAAGGTCGAATTCAATATATCAAAAGAGGGATGGTTACTAAGGATGAGTTAGAAGAGATTAAAGAGGATTTAATGAATAGATAAGTATTATGTATTGGGCTTCCTTAAATTTTAAGGAAGCCCTTTGCTTTAAAGTTACTCTACTTCATTTCTATCTCTAAATAATAGACTGATAGAATATAGTCCAGCCAATCCAACTAATGAATAGATGATTCTGTTCATTAGATTTAAGTCACCAAAATGGGTCATAGAGATAGCAGCTACTAAATCAAATCCAAATAATCCTATAAGTCCCCAGTTTAGAGCACCAATGATGACTAGTAATAAAGCAAGTCTATCCATTTTTTCATCTCCTTATCTATAATGAATTCTTTATTTATTATCCCATAAAGTTAGGAGAGATATTCAAAAAGCTATTAGTAAATAAATTGATATATTAATAAATTTTTAAGTATTCAATTTAGAGTCTTGGGCTAGCACAGATAAACTATTTTAAAAGTGAAATTTAATGGGGATATTGCAGCACTTTTACTTTTTAAAAGTAGACAAAATCTTAGGTTGCAGCCCAAGACTACTTCCTACGGGGTACGCCTAAGAGAGCCTTACTTTTGCACCCCAAGAGTACTTCCTCGGAGAAGAATACTCTGCAAACCTTTCTTGGTAAACCCAATCAAGACTCTTCGTGGCAGAGCCCACTCACTCCGCAATCGATATCTATTGAAGTTGAGAAATATAGAAGTTCTATCTCAAAGATTCCATTGTTATTATTATTTTTTGAGAGTACTTACTTCGTTCAAACAATAATTCTTTTCTCCTTTAAAGATCTTAACATTCTAGACTGATGTAAAAAGTGTCGCAATATCTCTATATAATGATATATTTAGATTTCACTTAAAGTTAAGTGACCATATAAAATTGATATATTTAGTAGATAATGATTCTCTTAATTAAGAAAAGGAGTCCAGATGAACTCCTTTTAAACTCTAATTTTAGTAAAGTTGTTGATTGGGCATATCATCTGATAGTTCATCAGATAATTCATCTGGCACATCACTGATACTGACTATCTCACCCATCTCGTATCTGTTTTGAGCCAATTCTATGCCACCTAAGAGAATATGAGCTAGACCAAAGCCAGCAATTCCCCAACCTAATGTGGGATTAAGAGAACGAAGTTTCATCCCTACTCCTGTTACCACAGTACCAAGGGCAGCAGGAATCATACCTTCTTGGATTCGATTTTGAATAATTAATCCCTCCTTAATTAGAGTTCCTTATTAGTATTGTTTAAATTCTCTTTAATCATACATTATATTTTAAATATATAGTTAGATTTAATGGGCATAAAGTAAGATCTTCACTCTTTAAAAAGTAACCAAAATTACGAATTTTACTTTAAGTTTAAAAAGAAACTCTCCGTGGTAAATCTAATCAAGACTTTCTATGATAGAGCCTACTTACTTAGCAACTAAAGGTAGTTATTATCATTAAATTAGACTCTTTGCTTAATTCAAACAGAAGATTTTTTATTTCTAAAGATTTAACTAACAATTACATATTGTATCAACTCGAAAGTGTGGCAGTCCTTTAAGGAATATTTCCGCACAATTTCAGGAAATGAATATATTATATTCATTGATATATAAATTAAACCATAATTATGAATAAATTTAATCTATAATGAATATATTTTTAGCAGTTCTTTTTGGATATATTTGTAAAATTATTTTTGCTAAACTTATTGGGCTTGAAAAGACTTATATAATTATTGAAAAATATTTTAATTTATGACTTGAAAAAAGTGTTAAAAAGTATTAATCTAAGATTATAATATATTTTTATTAGTAAATATTCTTGATTAATATATAAAATACCATATAAAGGAGGCTTTAGTGTGAAACATAGGCTATCATATATTATATTAATGTTGTTTATTATCTTAAGTTGCAGTTATGATATTTATGCTTATGAGCATCAAGTATTAGAAAATTATATAGCTTATAGGATAAAATATATTCATAATATAGCTTATAATAGTAATATTACTTTAAGCAAAGATAGAGTAAGAGAATATGCAAATGCTATTGTTAGTTGGTCAAATTACTATTCTAAAGAATTAAATGTAGTAATTGATCCATTATTAATTACAGCAATCATAGAGACTGAAACCAACTTTGTCTCTAGATCAGACTATGATCAGGGAGAGAGTATAGGAATCTCTAGTATGAGGGTAGATACTGCCAAATGGATTGCTAGGAATATGGGTGTGCAGTATAATAAATGGAGAATGTTAGATGCTACAGATTTAGGGATTAGGTTTACCGTATATTATTTAGGTTTGGCTTATCAGCAATATGATGGAGAGATTAATAAAATTATTATCTCTTATAATCAAGGTTTTAGTAGTGCTGATAATAAGGATATAGATCAGCTTTATAATAATTATCTCTTCAAAGTATTAGGGCGTTATAATTATTATAAAAAGAGGATAAATTCATATGGCTCTTCAGCTAATAAATATTTTGCTTATAAATTTTCGCAATTAGAATAGAATTGATAAAAAGAGTTTATAGGAGATCTTATAAACTCTTTTTATATTAATCTAATTTGTTATGTTGATTAAACTCTAAATTCCAGCTCAACTTTTGCTTCGTTCAAACAGAAATTCTCTTCGCTTTTAAAAACCTTAACTGTCTACTGTAAACTGAAGTAAAAATGTCAGAATATCTCTATATTATATCAGTTCTTCTACTAGTACAATANTATGGCTCTTCAGCTAATAAATATTTTGCTTATAAATTTTCGCAATTAGAATAGAATTGATAAAAAGAGTTTATAGGAGATCTTATAAACTCTTTTTATATTAATCTAATTTGTTATGTTGATTAAACTCTAAATTCCAGCTCAACTTTTGCTTCGTTCAAACAGAAATTCTCTTCGCTTTTAAAAACCTTAACTGTCTACTGTAAACTGAAGTAAAAATGTCAGAATATCTCTATATTATATCAGTTCTTCTACTAGTACAATAGATTAATTTAATTAAATTATTGAAATTTAGCTGACGTTTGTTATACTAGTTAAAGTAGTAAATATTAATAAAATTAAAGCTATTAAAGGGTAAATGTATAAATTTTATGATATTTACTTGGCTTTTTAATTATAAAGAAACCAGAAGAAGCAGTTCGAAAAATCCTGCTATAAAAAACTAAGGAGTGGTTATAATATGTCAAATGAAATGCTTTGGATTATTTTGATGATAGTTAACTTTACTTTTATTCTACTATCATATAAGTTATTTGGAAAGTTAGGGCTTTTGGTATGGAGTGGTTTTGCTATTATTTTGGCTAATATTCAGGTTTTAAAGACTGTTGAACTATTTGGTATAGTCTCAACTTTAGGTAATATAATTTATGGAACATCTTTTTTGGCTACAGATATTCTTTCGGAGAAGTATGGTAAGAAAGAAGCTAGTAAAGCAGTTTGGATTGGCTTTTTTGCTTTGATTTCATCTACTTTAATCATGTGGTTATGTTTAAAATTCATACCCCATGAATCAGATTTTATCAATGAAAGTCTAGTTGATATCTTCTCTATAATGCCAAGAATAACAATAGGTTCTTTAATTGCTTATTTAGCAGGGCAGCTACATGATGTATGGGCATATCATTACTGGAAAGAGAAGTTTAGTAAAGATAGTCAACTTTGGATTAGAAATAATTTATCTACAATGGTTTCACAATTAATAGATAGTCTCTTATTTACCTTTATTGCTTTTTATGGTCTCTTTGAAATTGATGTCTTTACACAGATTTTAATCACAACATATTTTATGAAATGGTTGGTTGCTGCCTTTGATACACCAATTGTTTACTTAGCTAAAAAGATTGATAAACCAATCTTTAAATAATAAAAATGCTCTCCATTAATGGAGAGCATTTTTATTATTTCTGTATGATTTCAGTACGGTATCCATCTGGGTCTGTTAGGAAGTAGTAACCGCCACTAGCTTCTTTACTTAAGCTTTTGATATCGCCTACTTGATAGCCAGCCTCTTTGTGTCGTTTATAAGAATCTTCTAAGTCATCTACCACTACAGCAAAATGGCTATAGCCATCCCCAACTGTATAAGGTTCTTTACGATCATAATTATATGTAAGTTCAAGTTCAAAATCTCCTACAGGACTCTTCATATAAACAAGAGAAAACTTATATTCTGGGAAGTCCCTTCTTCTAGATATTTCAAAATTTAAAGCATCTTCATAGAATTTAATTGATTTTTCTAAATCAAGTACTCTAACACAAGCATGGACATATTTATAAGTTTGTGACATAAAATAAAACCTCCTTCTAAATATTTGTTTACATTGTATAGGGTAGATATTTAATTGTCAACCCTTTATTATTAATTAAAGAGTTGATATAATATAAGCGATAAGCATAATTAATACTAATAAAGAGGATTTAATCAAATTTGATTAAATCATACCATAAAATATAGTTATCCAACTTTAAAATTTATCATAAATAGGATATTGTAGCATTTAACCTTGCTAATTCTTAATTTTTGGAATTATCGTAGTATACCATTAAAATTTACTTTAGAGTTAAATATCTATGGCTATCATATTTTAAGATTGAATAAATTATTCTGTTAGAATAAATAATAGATTGGTTAAACTTTAAATAAGAGGAGGGAAGTTGATGGATCTTAAAGATTTATAGTAGGTGCAGGGTTATATCCTAACAGATAATGCTAAAAAAGGGGTAATAGTTGATCCTGGTGGAGATACTAATATTTTAATTGACTATATAAGCTCTAATAGTATAAAATTAGAGGCAATTATTCTGACTCATTGTTATTACGACCATATTTTAAGTGTTGAAGAATTACAAGCAGAATATAGTTTACCAGTGTAGATACATCAAGAAGATATAGATGGCTTAGCAGCCCCAATGGTTAACTTATCAGCTAATCGTTCTGTAAAGAAGACCAGCATCAAAGCTGATAGAGGATTAGAGGATGGGGAGTTGATTCAGATAGGAGCAATGGAGTTAGAGATTATTCATACTCCAGGACATACCCCTAGTGGTATTTGTATTAAAGTTGAAGATTTGTTACTAACAGGTGATACTCTCTTTAAGTGGTCTGCAGGGAGAACAGATTTGATTGGTGGTAGTTATGAGGATTTGCTTGATTCTATTACTAATAAAATAATTGAAGTGGATGATGAATTAGCTGTATATCCTGGTCATTATTACTCTACTAGATTAGAGATAGAGAAGAAGAGAAATTCTAAGATACTAAGACTAATGAATGCTAGATAATCTGGAGTAAATATAGTATTTGTAATAGTTTTACTTTTTGTCTTATCCTTCTTGAAACAAATAATTTAATATAATTTAATCTATGTAGGGGTTTGATTAATCAAACCCCTACATAGATTAAATTATATACTGTAAATGAGGTGGAAAAATGAAGAGCAAGGATTTGAAGGAGAAGTTAATTTCATATTTTAGAGCAGGTGAATGCCAAATAGAGTCCCTAGGAATGGAAATAGAACATTTTGTAGTAGAGAAAGATACTTTAAAGAGTGTAGGTTATCGTGAAATTGGAGGTGTGAAGGAAGTACTAAAAGAATTAGAAAAAAAAGGCTGGGAGGGTCAAAAAGAAGGGGGGAAATTGATTGGACTTAAATCTGCAAAGGCTGATATTACTTTAGAGCCTGGAGGTCAACTAGAGATAGGAATCAGCCCTCAGGAGAAGATTGAGGACTTAAAGAAGATTTATCTTAATTTCTTAGATGATATCATTCCGATTTTAGAAGAGAAGGGCTATTGGTTGATTAATCTGGGATATCAATTACATAGTAAGATTGAAGAGATTGACTGGAATGCTAAAGAGAGATATAAGATGATGTCAAATTACTTGGCTAAGACAGGTAAATATGCTCATAATATGATGAAGGGAACATCAGCTTTACAGGTAGCTTTGGACTATAAAGATGAAGAAGACTTTATTAAAAAGTTTAGGATAGCAAATACTCTATCACCAGTGCTAAGTAGCTTATTAGATAATTCCCCATTTTTTGAAAGTGAGGTTTATGAAGGGCAAGCCTTACGTACAGTTATTTGGGATAATACCGATAATGAGCGTTGCGGTATTGTAAAAGAGGCTTTTGATGATGATTTTGGTTATGAAAAGTATGCAGAATATATTCTAAGCCGTAGACCGATTTTAATTAAAAGTGGGGGAGAGTATATTCCGACCTTTGAGCAGAATAATTATCAAATATTTGCTAAAAGAGAGTTTGACACAGAAGAACTGGAACATATTCTAACAATGGTCTTTCCCGATGTTCGAGCTAAACAGTTTATTGAGATTAGGATGGCAGATTCACTACCACCTGAATATAGTTTTGCAGTGGTAGCTTTATGGAAGGGTTTGTTTTATAACCAAGAAGTATTAGATAAAGCTTATAATTTTATTAGAAAATTTAGTTTAGCTGATGTCTTATCTGCTAGAAAAGAAATTATAAATAGAGGAATTGAAGCTTATTTAGGAGAATATAAAATGGTAGAGATAGGGCAAAAGTTACTTGATTGGGTAAAGTTATCTTTAAAACCAGATGAAGTCAGATATTTATCTCCTTTACTAGCTATAATAAATAGTAAAGAGACTTTAGCCAATAAGGTAAAAAAAGAGTTAAAGCTAAAGGGAAAAAGGGAAGTAATTAAAGGTCATATCTTAAATTTGCTTATTAAGGAGGATAATTAGGTGGAGGCGGTTTATAAGAGATATCAAGAGATATTATCAGCAGATCCAAATAAATATTGTGAGGATTATCAGAAGCTTTATAAGAAGATGAAAGATTCTCCTGCTTATTATCATGGTCAGGTAATTCCTTTTTTATATCAGCCTTTATTTTTTAGTAAAAAAGAACTTCAAATTTTCAAAGAATTAACAAGTCAATTAACGGATATTCTAAATAAAGTAATAGCTAGATATTTATCTGATAGTAAGTTCCGTTCTTATTTTGGTTTTTCTAAAGAGTTAGAAAAGTTAATTTTAGCTGACCCTGGATATGAGTGCTCTTTCCCTATGGCACGTTTTGATATCTTCTATTATGGGGATAAAAACTTTAAGTTCTGTGAATTAAATACCGATGGTTCTTCAGGGTCTGTTAAGACCAATGTCTTAGAGGAATTCTTCCTCTCTACACAGGTTATAGACCAGTTAAAAGAAGAATATCAAATAGCATATTCTGAATTGATTGAGAGCTGGATTGATACTTTATTGGAGAATTATCGAAAGTTTAATCCTAATCATAATAAACCCAATATTGCTATTATGGACTTTGAAGGTTATGGGATGGTTAAAGAGTTTGAGTGTTTTAGAGATGCTATTAAAGAGCGAGGATATCAGGTCAAAATCATTGAACCTAGAGAGTTAGAGTATCGTGACGATAAGCTATATAGTAGTGATTTTAGAGTCGATTTAATTTATCGCAGAGCTGTAACTTTAGATTTGATCGATCATTATGATGAGATTGAGGATTTTATAGCTGCTTACCTTGATGGAAATGTCTGTGTAGTAGGAGGAATTCGCTCTCAGGTTATTCATAATAAGATTATCTTTGCTATCTTACAAGATTTTGATAAAGTAGATTTTTTAAGTGAAGATGAGCAAGATTTTATTAAGAATCATATTCCTTATACAAGAATCTTTAATCCCGCTGATGATGAATTATTTAATTATGTCAAAGATAATAAAGACTCTTTAGTATTAAAGCCTATGGACTTATATGGAGCAGATGGCGTTGCTATTGGAAGAGATTTAAGTCAAAGTGAATGGGAAGATAGATTAGGTAAGATTGAAGGAGAGACCTATTTGGTACAAGAGTTCTGTTTAGTACCCGAAAGGGAGATGGCAGTCTTTGATGAAGGTAAACTCTCTTTTGAACCTTTTAAATATACTTTAGGGTTATTCTTATACAATCAAAACTTTAAAGGTATTTATACAAGAGCTGGAAAGGATAATGTAATTGCTAGTGCAACAGGTTGTGTTACATTACCAAATTTAATTATAGATTAGTTCAATCAAATTTAATTATTATTTTAGGAGGTGCTCTTATGGCTACAGGATTAATGGCAGGTAAGAAAGGTTTAATTATGGGAGTTGCAAATCAGAAATCAATTGCTTGGAATATTGCTGAGAGATTAAAAGAAGAGGGTGCAGAATTGGCTTTTACTTACCAGAATGAGCAGATAGGTGAGAAGGTAGTTCCACTCTTTGAAAGTATAGGAGCTAAATTTTATCAGACTTTAGATGTGACAAGTGATGAGGATTTTAGCAAGGTATTTGGTCAGTTATCTGATGCCTTTGGTGGTGAGATAGACTTTATAGTCCATGCAATAGCTGGAGGTCCTGCTAAAGGGGATTTAAGTGGTATGTATCTAGAAACCAGTCGTGATAGTTTTAGTAAGGCTTTAGAGATTAGTGTCTATTCTTTTGTTAAGGCTGTACAATTAGCTTATCCACTGATGAGAGAAAAGGGTGGCTCTGCTGTTACTATGAGTTATTATGGTGCAGAGAAGGTAGTGCCTAATTATAATGTAATGGGTGTGGCTAAATCTGCCTTAGAGTCTTCAGTACGTTACCTAGCTGCTGATTTAGGAGAAACTAATATTAGAGTCAATGCTCTATCTCCTGGTCCAGTATTGACTAGAGCTGCCAGTGGAATCGGTGATTTTAGGAATATGTTAAAAGAGTTTGCTGAAAAGACCCCAATAAAAAGGTTAGTAGAGAAAGAAGAGATTGCAAGTAATACCCTCTACCTACTAAGTGATTTATCTTCTGGAGTAACAGGTGAGATTATTCACGTTGATGGTGGGTATAATGTTAAAGCATAAATTATTTTTTACAATCTAACAATTTTTAGAAAGAGGTGGGCTTTTAGGTCTATCTCTTTTCTATTTTAAAAATTGTTAGATAATTTTTAAACTTTCTAATTAAATTGTTGTTCCTTGGTGATATTAGACTTAAAAAATAGAATTCAAGTAAATGGCTAAAGATTACTAAAATCCTAATTTAAAATAATATTGCTGATATTAATATTTTAAATTTATCATAACCATTAATTTTATCAGACAAATTCAAACTAACAACTCCTCTCGGTAAGAATGAATCTAGCGAAGATTTTTTTGAATTGTTCTTTTAAAATAGCAACATTGGTCAGTCAAATAGACATGAGTATTTAATTTGCTACAATAAAACCTTTTATAAATAAAATAAAAGCATTTTGAACACATTAGTCTAATCTCCTTTCAATATTTTAAGATACTTAAGAGTTAGAGGTTATAAGTATATATGCAACAAACAGCATAATCGACACATATATAACACCAATATGTAAATTTTATATCGAGGTTGTGTTAATTATAATTATTATTGTTATTTTTGTCAAGGTGTTCTTATCTTTTTAACAGATAGTTGACATTTATGTGTGATGTTGAGGTTGGTTTATACATTTCTCAGAATAATAACCTCTTATATTGGTGGAAGACTGATACAATAGAGAGATAATGTTACATTTTTCATATAATTTTGAGTAATTCTCAATGCTAAGTCACTCACACTGATACTTACATATCCAGTAACTGTTCTATCAGAATCGAAATTTAACTAGTGCTATGCATTAATATAGAAAATAAATATGTGCCTAACTTTTGTTACTTTTTATTTCAAAATATTTGAAAATATTGATGTAGATTAAATAAGTTATTATATGATAAGTTATATATAAAGGAGTAGTATATTGGTAAACTATTACTTGCTTCTTAGTAAATTGAAAGTTTAGAGATAAAATAAAGGAAAAACCTTATCAAACTCGAAGTAATGAATTAATAATTTAAAAGGGGTGAAATATAGGATGGTGTATTATATCAGGAATTTCATTGCTAGTTTATTACTACCGCCAGGATTATTTTTATTATTAATAGTTATTATAATTTTACTCAATTTTAAAAGGGTAATCTCTTATACTGAGCAGCGGAATAAAAAGAGATGTATCTTTTGGGGATTAATCTTCTTATTATTTTCAGTATATATTTTTAGTACTCATTTTGGAGAATTATTTCTGGTTAAGCCTTTAGAGAATGATTATGTTCCTTTAGATATAAAAACTTTATCAGAAGAGAAGAGTGTAATTGTTATCTTAGGTGGAGGTACCAAACGTGGTACACCACGAGGTGAGGAAATTGGAACTATAACCTTAAGTAGATTATATGAAGGCTTTAAATTATACCAACGGACAGGTTATGATATAGTTGTAACTGGAGGGACTCCACCAGGGATGTCAGGTATATCAGAGGCAGAAATGATGAGAGATGTATTAGTAGAGTTAGGGATTTCCTCTCAAGATATAATAATAGAAGATAAAGCCTTGACCACTTGGCTTAATGCTGTCAATACTACAGACATTTTAGATGGTTTAGGTTATAGGAGGATTATATTGGTTACTGATGCTATTCATATGAGACGTTCACTTTCTTCTTTTGAGAAGAATTGGGAGTATAAATTAATATCTGCTCCTGCTGAGTATCTGATGGAGAGTGAGGTTGATGTTCTAGATTTTCTACCTAATAGAGTATCTTTAGATAATAATATTAGGGCTATGCATGAATGGATAGGACTTATTTGGTATATATTTAAAGGATAGGGTGATTAATTTGAATTAAAATTTAAGATGATACTTAATATTTAGGTTATATAATTCCTCCAACTTTAATAAGATGTAATAGCATAATATGAAAAAATTCCTAATTAAAAGGAGGGGAATTAATGCCTGAATTAAAGCTACAGACTAAAAAGAGGGAAGAAGCTTTAACGGATATGTTACAATCTACAGCTTTAGAGAAGGTGGCTTTGGCTGAACTATTTAATGCTGGAGCTGAAGAGATGAGAGAAGTTATGAAGATGGAAGACATTACTGTGGATAAATTAATTGATTTCCAAGGTAGTTTAAACTCGATTATTCAAAATGGTTTAGAGGTGCGAAAAATATTACAAGATGATATGAATTCTTCAGTAAATTTCAATAGTTTAGAGAGTAATACTATCGAGATAGAAGAGGAAATCAGTGAAGAGATTATTGATGGGAAGAAAAGAATCAAGAAGATCATTACTAAAAAGGGATAAGATTATCCAAATATATTTATTTAGCCAGACCAATATTGGTCTGGTTTTTTAATTTAATTCAAAATTTAATTATATTATTTTTATCTGATAGAACAATTGTATTATTTAAGAGTAATATTCCCATACTATTAATAGATTTATGGCAATAGTTAGTTCAAAGATTATAATTGAATTTAATGTCGTAAGAGATTAGAAGTTGTTTCATTTATTACCTATTACTTCTCATTTACCATCAAATTTTGTATCTTTTAAATTGAAAGTTAGCGATTATAAAGTACTTATAGAGTCTAGCACCTTACTTATAATAAGATGAGAGTAGTATCCTATTAAACTTTTAATCGCTGAAGAGATAATTATGATAAAAAGGGTGGTTGAATTATGGAGTTATTCATTGGGCATAAGCTAGTTAAAAGAGAAGATGGTTATACAGTTGTCTTATATCTTGACCAAGAACTAACTGAATTTGCTAAAGATTTTGATGGAATAGGGAATAAAGAGAGAAGAGATTTAGAGCGAGGAATTCGTGATTATATTAAAGAGAAATTACCAAATATTAAAGTAAAGAGTGTTAATTTAATGTTAGGTTCTTTATTAGTAGCATCATTATCCTTTGCTAATATTGAGATTGCAAGAGGTGCAGAGGTCAATCAGCCCCAGATCCAGAATTTGAGAACTTATAGAGTGAAATCTGGTGATACTTTAGCAAAGATATCTGAGAAATTTGGAACTACAATCTCTAAATTGAAAGCCATCAATGGGTTAAGTGGTAATTTGATTTATATAGGTCAGGAATTGAAGCTGCCCCAACTACAAGAGGGTACCCATATTGTACAAGCAGGTGATACTCTATCTAAGCTTGCTAGAAAATATAATTTGAGTGTAGAGAAGTTAAAGAGGGTCAATGGTTTGGCTGGTGATAAAATCTATATTGGTCAAGCTCTAACTATACCTAATCAAGGTAACTTATCCACTATAGACTTACCAGATGGGGTCTTTAGAGTCGGTGATAGAGGAAAAGAGGTAAAAAGTATACAGGTAGCTCTTAATAATTTAGGATATTCATTGGTTGAAGATGGGGTTTATGGTCCTACAACTAAAAGAATAGTTACTGACTTTCAGAGGCAGTATGATGCCTTGAAAGTTGATGGAATATATGGACCTAAAACAAAGGAATATTTAGCAGAGGCTCTACTTACAGACCATACTATTTTAGCAGACCCTAGTGATACTTTAGCCCTAGTTAATAAGGGTAATAGTCTACCCTCAAACTATATCCCAGCTAATTTGGTAGTACCTAATGTTCCCTTTCCTTTTCCAGAATTCCATGAGAAGAAGCTAATGAGAGAGGATGCTGCTAGGGCTTTGGAGAAACTCTTTGCAAAGGCTAAAGAGGATGGCATTGAGCTATATGCTACCTCTGGGTATCGCTCCTATGACCGGCAGAAAGCAATCTTTACTTCTAAGTCTATGCAATATGGTTTAGAGAGAGCCAATCAATTTAGTGCTAAGCCAGGAGAGAGTGAACATCAAACAGGTTTAGCTATGGATGTAACCAGTCCTAAGGTGGATTTTAGATTAACCCAATCCTTTGGAGAGACAAGAGAAGGAAAGTGGCTTAAAGAGAATGCTCCTAAATTTGGTTTTATTATCAGATATCCTCAGGGAAAAGAAGATATTACTGGTTATCAATATGAACCTTGGCACCTACGTTATGTAGGGAATAATCATATTTCTTATGAGATTGCTAGCAATGGAGCGACTTTAGAAGAGTATTTGGAAAGGGTATGAATTTGGCTTAAGTGCCTATAGCCACTTGATTATATAATAAATTTTTAGATATTCTTTAAATAATAAAGGGTTATTGTATGACTATAAATAGTTGTACAATAACCCAAATTATCGCTTTATTCACTTTGATTATTTACTAACATGCTTGTACAAGAAAACAGAAATTCATTATGGTTTACCACATGTTGTCAACTATAAAATTTCCCCACCAAGTATAACTACCAAAATCTGTTGTCATATCTAACCAAGCATTTTCAGAATTATTTCCTGACCATGACCATGGGATGAAACCAATGCTATTGTCCTTACAATACTGGATTAAATAAGCTGCATCTACTTGAGAACCAAGGTTGTTATCTCCATTATTGTAGTTGTATCCAAATTCACCGATTATAATTGGGATGTTCCAATCAATACATTGTCCTAAGAAGTTAGCAATGTCAGAGTTATTGTTCCATGACCCGTACATGTGTATAGTAAAGATAGTATTTTGATTTGGGTCTGCATTGATGATATCCCATGCATACCATAGAATATCATTGGCATCTTGCCCCCAACCACCAGAGTCAATTACAATTGCTCCACCATAGCCAGCATTACGCAGGCGAGTTACTGCATTTATATAGGCATCACGCCATACTGTACTTCCTGATGGGCCCCATTCATTTGCTATATTAATCCAAACACTAGGATGGTTTTGGATTACACTAAAGACGTCTGATCTAAGCCAATAATCAACAGCAGTGCTTATATCTGAGGATGAAGTACCTCCAGTAAAATCATGTAACTCAACTATAGGCTTTAAGCTTAAATTATCACATTTATTTAAGAAATCATTAAGTCTAGATGCAGAGCCATCTGTTTGCCAAACAATTCTAACAGTATTAAAACCGGCATTTGCAATATCTGTCAGTGCCGAATATGATTGTGAATCATACCAAATTGCAGGTAGATTAACACCTCTAATCCAGGATGTAGTTTCAGCTGCCATTACTGGTTGTGTAGTAAATGTTAAAAAGGACACCGACAGAACAAGCAAAAAAGAAACAATTACATTTTTCATAAGTTTTTTAGACATAAAAAATTACCCTCCTAAAATTTTGTTATTTGACCCAAGTTGAAGTAGTAAATAATCAGTGAATAAAGCCATACTCAAATAAGAACTATAGTTCTTATTTCATTATTATACAAAATTTTCCGAAAAAAAGTAAAGAAAAAATAGGGAACAAATAAATAAAATGTATAATAAGTCAAAAACAGGATGGTTCCGCTGGTTTTTAGAATATGATTATACATTGTTTTACAATAAATTAGATAAAATTATTCTCTAATGCTGTAGTGTCACATAATTCAAAGTAGTAAATGAATTAGTAAACAAATGAGAAACAACAGTTTTGTTTTGGTGTTATTATACGAAAATTCCGAAAATAAAAAAAGAGAACGAATAATTAAAATGTATAATAAGTTGAAGATAAGATATTTTCATCGGTTTTTAGAGTACTAATTATCACTAATTTACAAGAAAGCAGATAAAATAATTACTCAAAGATAATAAAATCAAATGATTTAATCTTAGAGATGATAATTATAATAAAATTAAATTGAGTTAAATGGAAATACTCATACATGTTGGAGTTTAATAATAGACAACTGTGTTGATTATCTATAAAAAGTAAATAAAAACCCTTTTTATGTTGAAGTATTATTTTCACCATAAAATTACTCTAAAAGAGGTGTTAAAGTATAGATATAAATGAATTTTTTAACCTCAGAAGGAGTAGAAAAGTTTACTAATTTGATGGATATAAAAATACTATAAGAAAATTTACTGTATATGATTATTCTATATCAAACCAAGATATAGAATAAATATTACCATCATAAATTAAAGACAATAAGTAAATTATATTTACTGTAAATTAATTATCATTAATTGAAATTAAATAAAATCTTAGAGAATAGGAAGTGATTTGAATGGAATTAGCTGCTAATGAAGCATATCAGTTACATGAGTTAGCAATGAGTTGTGTCAACTCTATTACCAATATGGGACTTTTTTTAAACCAAGTACAAGATCAAAAATTACGTTCTATGATAGAAAGGCATTTTCCACTTCACATTAGAGACTATAATATGAAAGCAGAATATTTAAGTAAGGCAGAGGGAGCTACTGAGAGTCTGCCAGTACCAGATATAAAAAGTATTCTCCCATCCTTTACCCAATCAAATGTAGCAATTCAACCAGTTAAGCCTAGAATTGATGTTCAAAGCTTAAATGATAGGGAGATTGCTACAGCATATCTATTAACTTTAAAGAGAGCAGGTAGAGAGTATGCTTGGTCTGCAATGGAAACAAGTAATCCTGAGGTACGTGCTTTTCTAGAAGATGCTTTTAAAATGAGCTCCCATCATGCCCATGAGGTATGGCAATGGATGGTAGAGAACGGGTACTATCCATTAGAAGCTGCAAGCCAAAAGACTTTAAGTACCTTTGGTAAACTTTATCAAACTGTTGAAGAACCTGTATTACAGATGCAATAATTATAGACATTAAGTGGCAGTGATTTTATGTTGCCACTTTTTGATTAAAATAGTAACGAGTGACGAGTAGGGAGCAGTTAGGAAGCAGTGAAAAATAACAGGTAAATAGCCTGCTATTTTTTATACGTAATATTAGCAGATTCGTATTTTGGTATTATCAATTATATCAATGGTTCTATATTTTTAGGTTTTATCTCTTAAAGAAACGTAAGCGGTATATAGAGTAAGAATAAATTTATAACATAGTCTCAATACTAACTAATTATCCTAATATTATTGATAAGTACTAGCGTTTTTCCGGTCTTAAAATGATTTTTTGTCTACTTTTTATAGAAAATTATGAACAGGTAGATGGAAAGGTAACGGCATATATTTGCCAGAATTGTGCCTGCCAGAGTCCAACTACAAATTTAGATAAGATAAGGAAGAGGTTAATCTAAAGGTTTTTTATGGGAGATAAATCATATATTAGTATAGAATATATCTAATTAATTATGTTATAATTAATTTAGATAAATCATTAAAAGGTGTAGGAATCTCCTACACCTTTTAAATTAAGGGGAGAGATTTAGATTGAATAAACCAAAATTCAAAGTCATATTTTTACTAGTTATTATGATATTTTTAGCTATGATGGGGTATTTTTGGACTAGTCTATTTAATTCAAAGGAAGTGAATCTAAAGCAAGATGATTCAACAGGGGAAGCTTTAGTTTCAGAAGAGGAAGCTGAGCCAATAACAGAAGAAGCTCAAGAAGTTCAAGAGGTTGAGCAAAACTCATTTACAAATATAGCTTATGATAGTTATAAAGACTGGGAAAGATTATTGGAGGAATATAATTATAATATCAATCAAGAGTTAGTAGAGATACCTAGAGTGAAGGTGGAGAAATTCCCAGAGGATATTGGTGAAATTAGTGATGTTGCTAAGAAGAAGAAGATATTCTTAAGTATTATCTTAATTGGAGCTTATCATGTTAACCAAGATTTGATAGAGGATAGAAGAAGGTTGCAGTCTATTGCTAAGCAGTACTCTATTTCTGATAAAATTGGTTTAGAAGATGAGGAATGGTTAAATCAGTTGAAGAAGGAGTATAGTGTTAAAAGTGATGATTTGCAAGAATCATTAGATTTATTACTTGTTAAAGTTGATATTATACCATTATCTTTAGTCTTAGCTCAAGCTGCCTGTGAGTCGGGTTGGGGGACTTCTAGATTCACAAGAGTAGCCAATAATATCTTTGGGGAATGGACCTTTAGCAAAATGGTTGCAGGGGTAGTTCCTAAAGATAGACCTGTAAATGCTACTTATAAAATTAGAAAGTTTGATACAATAGAAGAATCTATCAAGAGTTATATTAATAATTTGAATAGCCATTATGCTTATGAAGAATTATGGAAGATCAGAGCAAACTTAAGAGAGAGAGAAGAAAGACTAGATAGCTTGAAATTAGCTGAAGGTCTGTTAAATTACTCTCAACGTAGAGAATTGTATATTGATGAGCTTAGAGATATTATCAAATATAATAACTTACAGAAGTTAGATAGTTTATTGGAAGAGTGAGTTTAGCTGGGTAATCAGGGGTATTTAAATGCATGAAAGAGAATGATATTCTAATTGATATTGATAAGCAGCTACAGTCTATATAGTTAGTAGGAAGAAACTTATTAGGAAGATGTTAAAAGAGGAATTTGGTGTTGCTACTGGAAATAGAGTTATTTTTAAATTTTTAATGAACCCATTAGATGAAGATATTAATGAGGAAGATTTATTTATATTAACTAGTAGAAAAAGAGTTTGTAAGTGATTTAAGGTATAATAATTTGATAAGTAGAGCAGAATTTGTAGATATTATTAAAGAGAAGAGAATCTCAACCTTATTAAAATCTATTATCTTTGTAAAGACAGAAGAAATAATAGGCAGCATTAACAGAGGATCGAGTAATAGTGAAGCTAAAATTGGCTGCTATTACTAAAGGATTGGAATGGAGATTCTCTTTACTTGATAAATATATGTTGTTTCTGAATACTGATTCTAAGTTACTATTAAGAGATGAATTCTATGACATTATTTCAGATGTTGAATCTGCTAATTGATTATTTAGAGTTAATATTAAAATTTATTAAGAAATTTTTCTTTAAAGTATTTTATAACTTGTAATAATTTCTCGATATGTTATTATAGTTTATATGATTAATTATCTAAGTTTTTAAGATTTGGTGATCTGATCAAAATCATTATAACAATATTTAAACTAGTAAAAATAATTACATAAGTGGATAGTGATTTATGATAAATAGCCAAATTATTAACTAAAAGTAGTAGAGAAGGGGTTGTGAAGATGAGAGATGATATTTTAGAATTATTAAAAAATAATAGTAAGTTATCCCATGAGCAGATAGCTACTATGCTAGATTTGTCTGTAAAAGAGGTTGAAGATGAAATCATTCAATTAGAAGAGAAGAATGTTATTGTTAAATATTCTACCTTGATTGATTGGGATAAGACCGATAAAGAGTTGGTTTCTGCTCTAATAGATGTAAAGGTAACACCAGAGAGGGATTTTGGTTTTGATGCAGTGGCTAAGAGAATCTATAAATTTCCTGAAGTAAACTCTGTTCACCTAATGTCTGGTGGCTATGATTTGTCGGTTCAGGTGGAAGGTAGAACGATGAAAGAGGTTGCTTTATTTGTAGCTGAAAAGTTATCAACCATTGAGCATGTCCAAAGTACAGCTACTCACTTTATGTTAAAGACCTATAAGAAGGATGGAGTAATATTTAAAGGAGAGAATAAGCCAGCAGAACGGTTAGTGGTATCACCATGA
The DNA here is from genome assembly GCF_001693735.1 of Orenia metallireducens. Lineage (GTDB taxonomy): Bacteria > Bacillota > Halanaerobiia > Halobacteroidales > Halobacteroidaceae > Orenia > Orenia metallireducens. The sequence goes on along the minus strand of NZ_LWDV01000009.1, from coordinate 851,391 downwards.
ATTGGTCAGAGATGATTTCACCACGAGTACAGGCAATTCCACCTTCGGGGATTAGAAAGTTTTTTGATTTGGCTTCAGGGGTAGAGGATGTTATCTCTTTAGGGGTAGGAGAGCCTGATTTTGTAACACCTTGGCATATTAGAGAGGCTGCTTTTTATTCATTAGAGCAGGGAGATACTATGTATACCTCCAATTATGGTCTCTTAGAGTTGAGAGAAGAGATAGCTAATTTATTAAAGAGAGATTATAAGTTGGAATATAATCCTAAAAATCAGATTTTGGTTACCGTTGGAGTCAGTGAAGCCTTAGATTTGGCTTTAAGAGCTTTGTTAAAAGAAGGGGAAGAGGTACTTCTACCTGAGCCCTGTTATGTATCCTATGAGCCATCTACTCTATTAGCAGGAGGTAAGGTGGTTAGAATCAAGACCAAAGCAGAGGATAATTTTAAATTGCGTGCTAAAGATTTAAGAGAAGCCATTACCTCTAAAAGTAAGGTTTTAGTCCTATGTTATCCTAGTAATCCAACAGGGGCTACTATGGATAAAGAGGATTTAGAGGAGATTGCTGAGGTTGTTAAGGAGCATAACCTAATCGTCTTATCTGATGAGATATATAGTCGTTTGACTTATGAAGGAGAACATACTAGCTTTGCTACTTTAGAAGGGATGAAAGAGAGAACTATCTTATTTAATGGTTTTTCTAAAGCTTATGCTATGACTGGTTGGAGGGTTGGATATGTAGCGGCTCCAGAGGAAATACTTCAAGCGATGATGAAGATTCACCAATATACTATGCTCTGTGCTCCAATAGTCAGTCAAAAGGCAGCTTTAGAAGCATTACGTAATGGTGATAGAGAAGTAGAGAAGATGGTTAAATCTTATAATCAACGTAGGAGAGTAATTGTTAAAGGTCTAAATGAGATTGGCTTAGAATGCTTTAAGCCTAAAGGCTCTTTTTACGTATTTCCTTCTATCAAAAGCACTGGGTTAAGTTCCGATGAATTTGCTGAGAGGTTATTGAAAGAAGAGGGTGTAGTGGTAATTCCTGGTAATGTTTTTGGAGAGAGTGGAGAAGGGTTTATTCGTTGTTCTTATGCTTCTTCTTTAGATAATATTTATGAGGCTTTAAAAAGGATAGAGAGGTTTATCAAGAAATTATAAGAAAGGCGTAATATTACGCCTTTCTTATAATTTGATTATAGTTTTAAGTTATAGTAGGTTTTATTTATTAAATCTACTTAACATTACTCCTAAACTAAATTTCAGTCTACTTTACTTACTATTACCCCAATTAAACCAGGTCCTGTATGAACAACCATAGATGGACCGATCTGTCCAAAGAAAGTCTCTTTGACATTATCTAATTTTTTTACTTTTTCTAATAACTCTTTAGCTTCCTCACAAGCAGCACCATGCATCACATCTACAGTACTGATACCTTCTTTAATCTTATCCCTAACTATATTATAAATTGCATTAATAGACTTCTTTCTTCCTCGTGACTTCTTAAGGGTATAATATTGCCCCTCTTCATCAATGGATATGATAGGTTTAAGATTTAAAAGTTCCCCGATAGTCCCTGATACTTTACCAATTCTGCCACCTTCAATTAAATACTTTAAGGTCTTTACCACAAAGAAGATGTCAGTATTCTTCATCTTATCGTTGATTTTTTCTATAATATCATTAAAACTCAAACCTTCCTCAATTAATTCAGCAGCATAAAGTACTAGTCTTCCTAGTCCCATAGATAATGCTTTAGAATCAATTACTTCTACAGTGATGCCTTCAACCTGTTGAGCAATCATTCTAACCATATTATAAGTACCACTTAAACCACTAGAGATGTGGATTGCGATAACATGGGTAACCCCTTTTTCTTTCAGCTCTAAAAGTTTCTTTTGAACATCGTTAGGAGAGGGCATAGAAGTAGTCGGAATCTCCTCTGCAAATCTATTATAAATCTCTTCTGGCTGAATATCTACCCTATCGGTATATTCTTCATCTTTATAGATTATCTTCAAAGGAAGGCTATGTATATTCTTCTCTTCTAAAACTTCTCTAGGAATATCAGAGGTGCTATCAGTTAATAGAGCAATCTTTTGATTCATTTGAACAAATCACCTTCTTTATAAGAATATTTTGATTTTATTATATCACAAGTAACTTTGACCAATCAATTTAATTTAGTGATAAGTAATTAGTAATTAGTAATCAGTGATTAGAAAATCTTTTTGACTGCTTACTCATAACTTGTTATCTATTATAGTATATGCAATTCAAGAGATAAATTTTTATAATAGCTCTTGGGCTAGTAGAAAAATTGATATAATATATAGATATTGTGATATTTTTAGTTTTGTTTCCCCCTCTTAAGAGTAAGAGAGGGGAGTTTTTAAAAAGTGAAAACTGTCGCAATATACCCCCATTAAGTTTAATTTTAAATTCCAATATTAATTTTAGAAAATCTATTGAATAATCCTTCTTTATTCGGTATTATCTATAATAGCGATATTAAAAAGCATAGGGTGGTTATAATGAAGATTTGGAAATTAACTGAAGATAAATATGGTATTAAAGAGCGATTGACTAAGAAGCTATTTAGGGATTTAATCTCTATACAAGGAGTAGAGTACAATAAAAGTACTTGGAGAATAGAGTTTGATGAAGGGGTATTAAGTAAAGTAGAAGAGCTTTTACCCGAAATAGAGATTATGGAAGGGGAGATATTATTAGAGCGATTATATCGATTGAGTAAGTTCCAAGCTCGCAAAGGGTTGATGAGGCATGCAGTGATGGTACATGAGGCTAAAGATTATATTTATATGGTTCTAAGTGATGGAGCTTTTGAGATTTTAGAAGACTATGAAGGAACTTTAGTTGCATATGATGCTAAATTAGAGGAATATGCTACAGAGTTAATATATTTTAAAGAATATGAGAAGTTAAGATTATACCAAGATGAGAAGGATAATTTCAGTATTGCTGATATTATTGAGGTCTTAGATAGTCAGCAAGGTAGTATCTTAAAGCATGATCCAGATGCTGCTCCATATCTATTTCTTGATCAATTTCAAGGGTGGGAGCTAAACGATGAGAAAAAGAAGCAACTCTTTAAAAAAGAGTTGATAGTGAGAAATGTGACTGCCTTCAATCTTGAAAGATTGGCAGAAGAGAGGGAGATAAGCAGGGACTTTTGGTATCCTATCTTTGTAGATATGGTTGAGAAGGAGATAATTAAGAGAGAGAAGAAGATTAATAAATTGATAGAAAAGTCAAGCCTTAAAAACCTTTTCAAGAATGAGAAGGCTGTTAAGTTGGGAGCAGAGATAGAAGAGCTATTAAGAAAAATAGATGGTGATTTACAAGAGATAATGGATAGAGAATGGGTTAGATATTATCTTAGAGAGAAAGAGAAGAGAATTTATGGAATTATGCAGTAATTTATATAGCTTTTATTATGTTTAGCTAACTTTAGTTCTAAATAAGAGAAGCTAGGGCATTATGCTCTAGCTTCCCTTTTTAAATTAGACTGTTCATTCCAAGTATTATAGATTGTATCTAACTCGTGATGAATCTTTTTAAACAATTGATAAATTTTAGGATCGAAATGGGAAGGTTCTACTCGTCCATCACCATTAACTATAATATCATAGGTCTTTTCATGGCTAAAGGCTGGTTTATAAGGGCGTGAACTCCTTAAAGCATCATAGATATCTGCTAACATAACGATTCTAGCTGATAGGGGAATCTCATCACCACTCTTGCCATTAGGATATCCAGACCCATCAAAGCGTTCATGATGGTTAAGGGCAATATCTGTAGCCATCTTAAGGTGTGGAGAATCTCCAATGATTTCTGCACCATAAGTAGTGTGCTTTTTTATCATTGTAAATTCATCATCGGTTAATTTTCCTCTTTTACATAAGATGTGTTTAGGTATGTAGACCTTTCCTACATCATGCATTTGAGCACAGTAATAGATTTCTTCAATGAAATTTTTGTCTAGCCCCAATCTTTTAGCAATTAATTTTGAATATTCATTAACACGTTTGATATGATAGCCTGTATCATCATCACTTGCCTCTGCGGCTCTAGATAGGGAGTTGATAGTATAGATAAAGGCATTCTTAACTTCATTAAGCTGATGGTGTATATTTTTAATTAGATTGAAGCTGATAGACAAGGTCTTAATAATATTGGCGTCAAAGTGAGTTACTTTCTTATTATAGTTGATTCCTATTAAGGCGATGTCTGTTGTTTGATATCCAGAGAAATTATTAATCTTATGTATTCTATTAAGAATTTCATCAGCAAATACATTTTGATAATCATCAATATCAGATAGATCATCTTCATTACAATTATAGAAGAATTCATTTTCAAGCTGTGTACTTAATTTGAAAGGAGCTTTATTCTTTAAAGCCACTGGAAATGCTGATTTTTCAATCTTATTCTCTGAAATTATATATATATCTGTAATCGTTTGAAGGTCTTCTTTAAAGATAGTTAAGATAATTTCTGGCTTATTAGATAAAAAGGGGTTGGTCGCAAAGACATAATTGAGAATTTCTTTAATCGAATCCCCATAATCAATAAAGTCATTATTAATATATTCCTTTAATAGTTGGTCTACTTTATTATTAATTAGATCAATAGTTTCATAACTTGCTGTTACCTTATTATAATTATTTTTAAAATTAATAGCTTGTTTAGCTAAATTCGGTAACTTGTCTGCTATATTAGATTTATTGATAACAATTTCAGATTCTATAATCCTATCAATAATTTTGGGATAAGGATTAGAATATAAATATATAACTGGCAAGTAATTCTGGGATTGTAGGATCTTAATCACTTTAATTGTACTCTCTTGATAATAATCAATATCTGTAATTAATAATTTAGGTTTTAATTGGTAGATTTTTAACATTAATTCATCAGGAGATATCTGATGTAATTTATATTCTTCTTTATATAAAGAGTCTTGTACCAAATTGAATGTCTCTTCTCTCTTAGAAAGTAATATTATATGTGATTTCATAATTTATGTTATTACCCCCATTTTAAACTGATTAATTTTAATAATAATTAGAATATTTCCTATAAGATTGTATCATAAATTATCTTATTTTTAAATACTTAAGGTTATATAGGGTTATTTTTTTTTATTTTACAATTTTTAAGAGAATTTGGTACAATAAATATAATTAATTTAATTATAGTATGGGGTTAGGAGAGTGTTTAAATATCTTTAAGAAAGAAGTAAGTAAAATAAATAGAGTAGAATTTATATCTAACTAAAAAAGAAGGATGGTTTTAAAGAAGGTATAAGAAACTATCTTTAAAGATTAAGATTTGTCTATATAAATGATTGCAGAAAGGTGGTGATAATGGTATAATGTAAATATATTTGTTTATGCAAACGTTATCATGGTTTTGGTGGTAGTTTTGAAGAGGAGATATTATTAAAATTAATTGCTTAATTATAAATTCTCTTGAAAAGAAAGGCTTCTAGAGAGTTAGGGGTATAAATAATAAGTATTCTATTTTAAAGTCTTCAGGTAGATTAACTGAATATAATCAAGGATTTTTTCAAAAAATGAATGGTATAGGATAAGCAGAAGTGCTGATTGAATCTATAAGACATAATAGTAGCTTAGGAACTAACTCTCTATAGTATTATCAAAGCATTGCAGCTAAGGTATAAATAATGAGCCAAGGGTAATAGGCTTAATTATATTCAAATTCTTAAAAACTTCTAGTATGAAAGGAGCACTCTCATTGAAAGATTATAGGGTGTCAATAGTCCCTCTAGTGGTTGAAGAGGAATTAGAAGGGGCTAGGAAATATCATAATTAGTACCATCACCATATTCATTGTAATATGATTAGATATGAGTTAGCAGGTAATTAGAGATTCATTAAAGAGAATGAAGTTTTATTGCTATTAACCCTTATGCTCTTTGCTACCCTTTTAAAACCTGGATAATACCAAAAACTCACCACCATAGTTTTAGCAATATTGCTAGGAAGGAACTCAAAGGTTCAGCTATTATCTTAAAACATATGGTTAGGAGGTTTGAAATAGGGATTAATAATCTATCTATAATATAATTTTACCTAAAGCACCTTTAGTTCTAAATAATAAGGGTAGTTGCCACCGTCATGTACAAATTTGACCAAAGTTAAATNATGGTTAGGAGGTTTGAAATAGGGATTAATAATCTATCTATAATATAATTTTACCTAAAGCACCTTTAGTTCTAAATAATAAGGGTAGTTGCCACCGTCATGTACAAATTTGACCAAAGTTAAATGCTCAAGTAGGCTTTGAGTCGGGTATAGAATCTTTGTTAATCCCATTTTACCAGGGGGTAGCTACTAAAGAATTGAAGGAGATTGTGGTAGTTTAATTAAATTTATCCGGTAAATATTAACAATACCTTCAGTAAGATATAATTATAAGGTCAAGGAGGGAATTAATGATGAAATTTGAAAGAATGAGTGGAGTTTTCTTACACCCTACCTCGTTAGCAGGTAGATATGGTATAGGTTCTTTAGGTGATGAAGCCTATCAATTTATAGATTTTTTGGCTGGAGCTGGACAGAAGTTATGGCAGATTTGTCCTTTAGGACCCACAGGGTATGGTGACTCTCCTTATCAATGCTTCTCTGCTTTTGCAGGAAATCCTATGCTAATTAGTTTAGAAAGATTAGTTGAAGATGGATTATTAAATGAAGAAGATTTGGAAGTAGATATCGAATTTGATAAGGATATAGTAGAATATGGGAAGGTAATTGACTTTAAAATGCCTTTATTTAAGAAGGCTTTTGGTAAATTTAGCTCTATAGGAGATAAAGATGACTTTAGAGCTTTCTGTGAGCAGAATGCAGAATGGTTAGATGATTATGCACTATTTAGAGCTGTCAAATCAACTTTTAATGAGAGACCATGGAATGAATGGGATGAGGATATTAAACTAAGAGAAGAAGCAGCAGTAGCTAAATATAAAAAGGAGTTGGCTGAAGAGATAGAATTTAGATCTTTTATTCAGTATCTATTCTTTAAGCAATGGACAGATGTTAGAGAATATGCTAATAATAAGAACATCCAAATAGTTGGAGATATACCTATCTTTGTAGCAATGGATAGTGCAGATGCTTGGGCTAATCCAGAAGTCTTCTATTTTGATGAAGATATGAAGCCAACTAAAGTAGCAGGAGTACCACCAGATTACTTTAGTGAGACTGGACAGTTATGGGGTAATCCACTATATAATTGGGATAAGTTAAGAGAGAGTAACTATCAATGGTGGGTTAAGAGAATTGAAGCATTACTAGAGGTGGCTGATATTGTTAGAATAGATCACTTTAGAGGCTTTGCAGCTTATTGGGCTGTTCCTTATGGTGAAAAGACGGCTATTAATGGTGAATGGGAGAAGGCACCAGGTATAGAGTTATTTAAGACTATCAAAGATGAACTTGGTGAATTACCAATTATTGTTGAAGATTTGGGTTTGATAACCAAAGATGTAAAGGAATTAAAGGATACTTTTGATTTTCCAGGTATGGAGATTTTACAATTTGCTTTTGATGCTGAAGAAGGTAATAATATCACTCCAGATCAATATACAACTGATAATTGTGTAGTTTATACAGGAACCCATGATAATAATACTACTTTAGGCTGGTATAAAGAGGATGCTAGTAAAGCTGATAGAAAGATGTTAGAGGATTACTTAGATAAGCATCTTGACTACAGACATGACTCTATCGTATGGGATTTAATAGAATTAGCTTGGTCATCTAGAGCGGTAATCTCTTTAGTAACTTTACAGGATGTATTAGAATTAGGCAGTGAAGCCCGTTTTAATACTCCTGGAGTATTAGGAGGTAACTGGGATTGGAAGTATCGTCCAGAGATGTTGACTGAAGATAGAATGTTAGCTTTAAAAGAGATGACAGAAAGAAATAATAGGTAGATTCTAGATAACTACTGATATAAGTAAATATATTCACCCAACTTTAGATTGAAATTTAAATTCAAGTTAAGTTAGATAACAGTGGATAGGAAAAATTCGTTTGGTATTTTTCCATCACAAAGAATTCAAAGAACCCGTAGTAAGAGTAATGAGCGATGATTAACAGGTTAAAATCAAAAACATAAAAATACCACAGACTTTACTTTAGACTTGGACCTCAAATAATAAAGCATCCTTATTTTTAGGGGTGCTTTATTATTTGGTCACGATTTAACTATGGGACATATAATATATAGAAATCAGTTCCAGCTATTAAATTTAAGGAGGTATGTAGATGAAGAGGAAATCTTGTCCTGCATCTAGTTGTGGTAGAAGGAAGAAGAGCAAGAGAAAAAAACGCAAGAGTAAATAAAATTAATATTGACTAAATTTAGACCGCTTCTTTTTGAGTAGCGGTTCTTTTATTGTAAGATATATTTTTGAATTATATTTAATATTCATATTTGAATATATAGCGTAAATATATTATTATAATGGTATAAATGAAATTTTAATATAGAAAATCAATAAATTGGTTTTCTAGTTATTATATTCAGCATTATAAACATATATTGTGAATATTTGTTATATATAAATAAATGTATACCTTTTATTTTATAAGTGATAAATAAAAATAATATAAAGGAGATAGATATTATGATTGATGATTTTTATAAGTATCATGCTTTAGGAAATGATTATATAGTTATCGATCCAAATAAAATTGAAATTGATTTAAATGAAGAGGCGATAAAACTTATTTGCCACAGAAATTTTGGGATAGGTTCTGATGGGATTTTATTTGGACCAATATTTGAGGATGATAAGATTAAATTAAAGATTTTAAATCCAGATGGGAGTGAAGCGGAGAAAAGTGGAAATGGAATTAGAATATTTTCTAAGTACTTAGTAGATCAAAATTATGTAGAAACTAAAGAATTTAAGCTTCAAACATTAGGAGGAGAAGTCTTAGTTGAAGTATTAGATGATACTGCAAATTTAATAAAAGTCGATATGGGTACAGTAACATTTCAAAGTGATTTAATTCCTGTAAAAGGAGAAATTCGTGATGTAGTTAATGAAAATTTAGAGATAAATGGAGAAGATTTTGAAGTAACCTGCCTTTCAATAGGAAATCCTCATTGTGTTATTCCAATGGAGGAGGTTACAAAAGAATTAGCATTAGATTTAGGTCCTTATGTAGAAAACCATGATGTCTTTCCTAATAGAATAAATATGCAACTTTTAAAGGTTATTGATAGGAATAATATACAGGTAGAGATATATGAGAGAGGTGCAGGTTATACAATGGCATCAGGAAGTAGTAGTTGTGCTGCTGCAAATGCTGCTTATAAATTAGGTTTAGTTGATAAAGATATAACAGTTCATATGCCTGGTGGAGAAATAGAAGTAGAGATTAAGGAAGATGGAGGTGTTTATATGACTGGTGAAGTATCAAGTGTGGCAAAAGGTGATTTTACGAGTGATATGTGGTCAAAAATTAGAGAGTAAACTAATTTTAGAAAAGCAAGAGGGTAGCTCTATTTCTAACAGATAGTGATGAGCTGGATAATATAGTAAGAGGGTGTTTTCAATCTTGTTATTTAGGCTATCATTTAGATAAGGAAGAAGTAAATAATGGATATATGACAGAGGCATTAGAAGAAGCGATTAACTTTTTATTTGAAGAGTTTAAGTTGCATAGGATAGAAGCAAATATTATGCCAAAGAACAATCCTTCCTTAAGAGTTGTTCAAAAATTAGGATTTTATAATGAAGGGCTAGCCAAAAAATATTTAACGATAAATGGGAAGTGGGAGGATCATATTCATATGGTTCTTTTAAATGAAGAGGTTGAATAAGGAATTTAAATATGAATTATCATCTTTAATTTGTTACATTATATATAAGGAATGATTCTATAGTCTGTTGAAATTAAAAAATCTATAATCAAGATAAAGGGAAGGTAGTAATATGAAGATAAAAATTCTCACACTGGGAACTAGAGGAGATGTACAACCTTATATTCCCTTAGCTATTGGGCTGCAGGATAAGGGGCATGATGTAACACTTTGTACAGCAAAGAATTTTGAAAATTTAGTAAGAAAATATAAAATTCCTTTCTATCCTATTCGAGTAGATTATCAAGAGCTTATACAATCAGAAGAAGGCAAGAAGATGTTGAGTGGAAATCCAATTGAGATTATCAGAAATATGAAAAGTCTCGTCTTTCCTTTAATTAAGCAGAGTTTAAAAGATTTATGGAGTGCAAGTAAAGATGCTGAATTGATCATATATCATCCGAAGGCTTTTGGGGCTTATGATATTGTAGAGAAGTTAGAGATTCCTGCGATGATTGCTTTTCCTATTCCAGCGTTAACCCCGACAGCTGAATTCTCTAATCCTATATTCCCCTTTGAAATCCCCCTTAATTTAGGTTTGTTGAATAAATTTACTTATGCCATCAACAGGTTCACTACTATACCCTTCCATGGGATTGTAAATCAATGGCGAAAAGAAGAACTAAATCTTCCAAGGAAATCAATTTTCCGCAATGATGTGATTTTAAATGGGAAACCAATACCTATTATCTATTGTTGTAGCCCAAAAGTTATAAGACCACCTGCTGATTGGGATAGTTGTAATGTCTGTATCTCTGGATATTGGTTTTTAGAAGAGGGGAATAAATGGGAAGCGCCAAAGGAATTGTTGGAATTTCTAAAGGAGGGGCAGCCCCCCCTTTGTATCAGTTTTAGTAGCTTAACTTTAAAAGAGCCTAAAAAATTTAAAGAAATTCTGTTAGAGGCTTTAAAGAAGACAAAAGAACGTGCTATTATATTGACAGGCTGGAGTGGATTGAAGTTTAAAAATCTTTCTTCAGATATATTTGTACTCGATTATATCCCCATAACTGGTTATTTCCTAAATGTTCTGCTGTAATTCATCATGGAGGAGCAGGAACAACAGCAGCTACTTTAAGAGCAGGAAAACCAATGGTGATCTGCCCTTTCTCTGGTGATCAGCCATATTGGGCAAGATTAATGCATTCAATTGGGGTGGCTGCTGAACCATTATTTGAGAGAGATCTATCTGTTGATAGATTAAGCAGAGCAATAGAAGAGGTTATTAATAATCAAGAATTAATTGAGAAAGCTGATTATATCGGAAGTCAAGTCCGTTTAGAGAATGGTGTGGAGAAGGCAATCCAATTTATTCATTCTAAAATAGATATTTGATTTGTCTACTAGGATGATATAAAATATATTTTAATATATTAAAAAGCGGAGGGGAAGCTAATGAAGACGATAGGGTTGATTGGTGGAATGAGTTGGGAGTCTTCACTTGAATATTATCGGATTATAAACAAAATTGTTAAAGAGAGATTGGGAGAACCCCATTCGTGTAAAAGTATTATGTATTCAGTAGATTTTGCTGAAATTGATAAGTTGCAGCATCAGGGAGAATGGGAAGTACTAACTAATAAGATGGTTGAAATTGCACAAAAATTAGAGAAAGTAGGGGCTGACTTGGTACTAATATGTACCAACACAATGCATAAAATGGCTAAAGATGTTCAGGAGAATATTAAAATTCCCTTATTACACATTGCAGATGCTACTGCAGATGAGATTAAAGCTAAGCAGATGAATAGAGTTGGTCTTTTAGGGACTAAGTTTACCATGGAGCAAGATTTCTATAAGAAGAGGTTAAAAGAGAAGTATGGAATAGATGTGATTATACCTGCTGAAGAAGAAAGAGAGATTATTCATAATGTAATCTTTAAAGAGTTAGTATCTGGATTTATAAAAAATGAATCTAGAGATAAGTTTAAAGAGATAATAACTAACCTTAAAAATAATGGTGCAGAGGGAGTAATTTTAGGCTGTACAGAGATTCCATTATTAATAAAAGAAGAAGATAGTATTATTCCTATATTTAATACCATGATGTTACATGCTAAAAAGGCTGTTGAGTTTGCATTAGCATAAAAGAATTTCAGATAATATATTAAAATCTGTTATAATAATAATCACTACTATCTAGTTTATAGAATAGACATTTGGGTGATTTTAAGTTTTGGTGGTTGAATTTATATAGTATCTGATTATGGGTATGTTGCGACACTTTTCACTTTAAAAGTGAGCAAAATTATTACAACATTTTTCGGGAAAGTTTATCAGCTTTTATCCCAAGGGTACTTCTTTCAGGGCACCCTAAAAGTAACCAAACCTATGGGTTTTACCTTCGGGGTTATAAAGCAACCCCTGCGTGGCAAGTACAGCCCAATACAAAAACCCTTCGTGATCCTACAGGGAATACAATACAATTTCCTTTCGTGCAAAACCAATCCGGTCTAGAAAAAAATATCCCTACGAGTCTAACCTACGGATTTAAAAAGCAAACCCTTCGTGGTGAGAACCCGATCAAGACTCTCCGTAGCAGAGCCCACTCTCTCAGCAATTAAAGTCTTTAATTATTATTAATATTAGATTTTCTAGTTAAGATTTTAATTGCCTCTAAGTTTTAATTCAATTTTTGCTTCGCTCAAACATTAATTTTCAATTCTCAATTCTCCATTCTCAATTTTAGAAGTGTGGCAAGTATTACTTGTTCTATCAGAATAAAATTTTATTATTTAGCGGAGGGATTTAAATTGAAGGAGAAGATAAGAACTTTAATTAAGGAATATATCCAAGAATATTCAACTAAAAAAGAAGTAAAGACTGGCTGGGAGGAACCAATAGTTCAGTTTGCTGATGCAGATGATAAGATGTTTATGGAGCTTAAAGAGGTTGTAAGTCCAACCCATTCTATACCTCAAGATTTTTTGGAGGGCGCTCAAACGATAATTTCCTACTTTATCCCTTTTAGTCAATCGGTTGTAAATTCAAATATAGAAGGAAATTATAGTTCAAGAGAATGGGCTATAGCTTATATAGAGACAAATGAACTTATATCTAATCTGAATGATTATATTAATCAGAATCTTGCAAGTTTAAATTATCAATCAAAGATTATACCTGCAACCCATAATTTTGATGAGGAGAGTTTAATGAGTAATTGGTCTCATAGGCATGTGGCTTATATTGCAGGCTTAGGTAAGTTTGGCTTAAATAATATGTTAATTACAGATAGAGGATGTTGTGGTAGAGTTGGCAGTATAATAACTGACTTAAAGATAGAGGCTACAAGAAGAAGTGATCAGGAATATTGCCTTTATAAGAGCAAAGGACTTTGTAAAAGGTGTGTACAGAACTGTGTTAATGGTGCGTTAAAAATTGATTCTTTTGATAGGCATAAATGTTATGAAATATTGCTAGAGAATAATAGGTTACATACTGATTTAGACTTGACAGATGTCTGTGGTAAGTGTTCTGTTAACTTACCTTGTTCTTTTATTAATCCAGCAGCTAGAGAAGTAAGATGATATTATAATTAGAAAGAGTATATGAGAAGGTTTAGAGAGTTTATGCAAGGTTTATATTAGCCAAATTAGATTGCTACTCTAAATTATAGCAGAGATTTTAAAATTATCTAGATTAAATAATATAAATTGGACTTAACTTCTTAACCTTTATGATAGTATGTTTATAGATTTAATTAGGTTACAATATATGCTTAGAGTACTCATACTAGATGATAATTTGCTACTTTATTATTTTATCATAGTTTTAAAGGGGGAATCTTTATACTAGAATCTAAATATATTAAGAAGGATAAAAAATTAATAATTTATTGATCAATAAATTATTAATTTTAGTTATAATTGTTAAATAGGTTAATTCTTTTAGTGTGAATCAATTTTTATAATTTGAATAGTAAAAAGAGGATGATGAAAAAAGATAAAAGTAATGAAATTTTATTAATATTGACAGGCTAATAAACTAGTACTATTATTGGTAATATACTATTATTAATAAATTTTAAATATGTTATTTTTGAGAGAAATCTAAGATATAATTTGTTGTGCTAGTTCAATTTTAATATAGATAGTATATAGATTATTATGGTATTAAGATAACCAGAAATGACAGATAAAGAGTAAATGATTTTTGTTACTGTACACTAATGACTTAGTGCTATTTAAATATTTATCGTATTGTTTTTCGACATCTTTCTTAGATAATAACCGATTGTACGATACTTTCAGTAATTTTTCCATAATATATTTTTGTGGAAGGAGAGAAGTGATGAAGACTGTTGAGTTAACAAAGGTTAAAATTAGATTAATAATACTAAGTCTTATAATATTAGAGGTAAGTACTTTGGTAATAGCTCAAGATTTAAAGTCAGGTTTGATAATTAATGAATTTTTAGCTTCAAATGGGGAAACTATTTTGGATGAAAGTGGAGAATCTAGTGATTGGATAGAAATCTTTAATAATAGTAGTAGTTATGTTGATTTAGGAGGAATGTATATATCTGATAAATTAGATAATCCACTAAAATATCAAATTTCTCATAAAAATCCAGACGAAACTACTATTCCACCAAAGGATTTTCTACTTTTATGGGCTGATAGCATGCCTGAAAAGGGTCCCCTGCATTTGAATTTTTCTCTATCTAAATCTGGAGAAGCCATAATAATTACAGAAAATGATAAAGAGACTATGATAGATAAGATTGTTTTTTTAGAACAACGTAGAGATATTTCTTTTGGTAGAAGAACCACTAATTCTAATAAGTGGTCTTTTTTTATTAGACCCACACCTAAAGAAGTTAATAATACATCTGGTTTTTTCTCACTAAGAATGGCTACTTTATATAATTCTTATAAAGAAAATTCACTATTATTAAATATAATTATCAGCTTAGTTACTCTGTTAATTGTATCATTATTATTATTCATATTAAAATTAAGGGCTAGAAATAGAGAGTTAGAAGAAGCTAAGATGAGATATAATAATTTATTTAATAATATACTAAATGGTTTAAATTTTGATTTTAATAAAGGAAAAGAAATGGAGTTGGCTTTAAAGAAGAAGACTCTAGAGCAGCATATCTTACTTGAAAATATTAAAATACATGTTTGGTATTTAATAGATGAGAAGACCTATGGTGCTGTCAATAAGGCTCATGCTGATTTTTTGGGAAAGAGAAAAGATGAGATAAATAATGCTAACCTTTACTCTATCTTTGACCAAGAGACTGCAGAAATGTGTATAGAATATAATCGAAAGGTTTTTGTGGAGAAGAAAGAGATAAGTAAAGAAGAGTGGATTAAGAATAGTGAAGGTGAGTATAGGTTATTATTGATTACCAAAACACCTAAATTAAATAGTGATGGAGAGGTAGAGTATGTAGTCTGTTCTGCTTATGATATTACTGAACAAAAAGAGATTGAGCAAGAGATAAGGTATATTAGCTCCCATGATGAATTAACAGGGGTCTATAATCGGGCTTATTATGAGCAGAAATTGCTTCAATTAGATAATTTGAATTATTTACCTTTAAGTATAATTATTGGAGATGTCAATGGTCTAAAATTGACCAATGATGTTTTTGGACACAAAGAGGGAGATAGATTATTACAGGAGATCGCTAACGTACTAAAGCAATCTACACGTAAAGATGACATAGTGGCTAGGTTAGGAGGAGATGAATTCTGTATTCTTCTGCCAAAAACAGATGTTGAGACTGCTGAGAAATTTATCGAACGAATTAAAGAAAATTGTACAAAAATTGGCTTAGAGCCGATTCCTCTTAATATAGCAGTAGGTAGTGCAACTAAAGTAAATTTAGAAGATGAAATAGAAGAGATATTTAAAGAGGCTGAAGGTAGAATGTATATTGATAAAGAGAGAAATAAGGATAATTTTCTAAATCCTTTACTTACCTCTATGATAGATAGACTGTTCAATGATGGCTATGAATCAATTTATCATGTATCGCGATTAAGAGAGTTGGCTATTAAGGTAGGTAATAAGCTAAATTTAAACCAACATTCACTTTATAAGTTAGTTTTATTGGCTGAGTTTCATGATATAGGAAAATTAACAATTCCTTTAGAGATATTAAATAAAGGGGATAAATTGACTATTGAAGAGATAAAATTACTAAAAAATCATACAGAGGCTGGATACAATATAGCTAAAAATTTTAAATGCTTAAACTCTATCTCTGAATTAATCCTATACCACCATGAAAGTTGGGATGGTAGTGGATACCCTAGTGGGAAGAGTAAAGAAGAGATACCTGCAAGTTCTAAAATTATTCATACTATTGCTTTTTACGATATGCTAATTAATAGAGATAGTCTTAGTAAAGAAGATGCTATCACTGAATTAAAGAAAGAGGCTGGAGTTAAGTTTGACCCTAAAGTTGTTGAAGTATTGATAGATGTATTAGACTAAGATAGGTTTAATAATTATTATATAATCCTAAAAATAGAGAATTACGAAAGTAAGTATTTAATTGAGAAGCATTAAGTATAATTTTTTATTTGTAGAGTTAAAAGGTACAACATTTGCTAATTTATTGAAGGTGGATTAAATTTTATGGTTAATTATGTAATATATCCAAAATAAATATCAATGAGATTGATTTTATAAAGTAGTTTAAAATTATAAAGCTAGATAATATTAACTTGAAGAGAGAATAAGAGGAGAAGTGGTATATATGAGAGATAGAAAAGGGATTGCTAAAGATAAGTTTTTAAAGGGTTTTAATTGTTCACAGTCGGTATTAGTAGCTTTTTTTCAGGATTTAGGATTAAAAGAGGAAGATTTGTTAAAAATATCTAGTGGTTTTGGTGGCGGAATGGGCAGGATGCAAAATACTTGTGGTGCTGTCACAGGCGCCTTTATGGTGCTAGGGTACCTAAATGGCAGGTATCAAGAAGATGATACTGAATCTAAGGCAAAAACTTATGGATTAATACAAAAATTTGCAGCTGATTTTGAAGAAGTAAACGGTACAATCAATTGTTTAGAATTGCTAGGTGTTAACTTCAATGATGAAGAGGCGATGAAAGAGGTAGTTGAGCAAGAAGGATTTAAAGAAAAGTGCCTTAAATATGTGTTGGATGCAGTAGAGATAATTGAGTCTAAATACTTATAGTTAAATATCTTTTTAAATAGGTTTGCAATTTTAGAATCAAATTTAAATATGACGTTATAGATAGATATTGCGACACTTTTTCAGACTTCACACCTTACCCTAGCCCCTCTGGGTTTATCAACCCGTCGTACAGGAACGGTCTCTCCTCCTCTGAGGAGAAGGAACAGAAATAAAAAGTATCCCCCTTCTCATTAGTTAAGGAGAGGGGCTAGGGGTGAGGTTGTATCCCCATTAAATCACATATCTATAGTAGATAAATAACGAATTTCAAAGTTTGTGGAGGTAAGAAATATGGTAGAAAAAATTAGAAAATTAAAGAATCCTGTAGTTCAAGAAGCCCGAGAATTAGCTAGAAGTAAGAATAGAATTTTAAAAAATAAGATACAGTTGCATGGATTAGAGCAGCTGCAATGGGCTAAAGATGCTGGTTTGAAAATAAGGAGTATCTTCATTAGTGAAGATGAAAGTGCAGAAGATTATAAATGCTTTTCAGCTCCAATCTATCAAAGTTCTGATGGAATTTTAAAGAAGATTACTGAAACTAATTATCTAATTTCAGCTGTGGGAGTAGCTGAAGGTATTGCTAATAGAGATTTAAGTGAAGAATTTGTTCTATTATTGGATGATGTTAAGGACCATGGGAATATAGGAACTATCATTAGGACTGGTAAAGCTTATGGGATTAATGATTTTATAACGACTAATGAAGATTTTGATCCTTATATTCCTAAAACTATCGATGCTTCTCGTGGAACATCCTTTAAGGTAAACTTTAGAAGGTATAATACACCTAAGCAAGCAGTCTCTTATCTTAAAAAGAAGGGTTATCAGATAATCGCAACTAGTCCCTATGGTAAGTCTTTACAATCAACAGTTGCTTTGGATAAGAAACCAATAGCCTTAGTGGTAGGGAATGAAACTTCAGGTGTTTCTGATGAGGTTTTAAAGGAGGCTGATCATATTGTTCAGATCCCAATGTATACAGGGGTTGAATCCCTTAATGTAGGTGTTGCTACAGGGATCAGTATTTATGAATTGAGATTAAAGGAGGCTTTAACAATGTTAGCAGAAAAGATTATATCTAGTTTGGGAAGAGAGGTAAATGTCACCTCACAATTGCTTAGAAGCGCATTTGATATTAAGCTAAAAGAGATAAGTGAATTTAGTGGAGATCAGGTTATATTCTTGATGGTACTAAAAAGGGAGTCACAGATGAATAAAGAGCAGATTGAAGAGCAATTTGGATATTCTGGTGATAGATTGGCAGAGTTTATTAGTCCTTTATATGAGCAAGGTTTAATTAAAAAAGAGTATGAAGAGTTGGAAATAACTAAAGAAGGAGAAGAGTTACTGGCAAAGCTGTGGCCTATTCATGAAAAGACAGAGAATTTAATCTTAAAGGATTTTACAGAAGAAGAGAAAGAGAATTTAAAGGGTTATTTAGAAAAGATTCAACAGAACTGTATTCAAATAATGAAATATCAAGTATAAACTAGTACTTATTAAAGCTAAGGAGAGATTGGATGTTAAGCTATTATAATCAATCAGAGACCTGTGTTGTCCTGCTTCATGAGATTTATGGTATCAATCAACATATGGAGGATATCGCTAAGAGATTATCTGAGTATCAAGTTGACGTTATCTGTCCAAATCTATTAGAGAGAGATGGTTCTTATAGCTATTGTGATGAAGCAGAGGCTTATCAGAATTTTAAAGAGAATATCGGTTTTGCAGTGGGAGTAGAGAAGGTTAAAGAATTATTATATCAAATTAGAGATGAGTATGAGTTTATTATAGTGCTTGGATTTAGTATAGGGGCAACGATAGCTTGGTTATGTAGTGATGAGGAAGGTCTCTGTGATATGATAATAGGCTATTATGGTTCAAGGATTAGAGATTATACAGAGGTCATACCTAAGTGTCCAACCCTTTTATTCTTTCCAGAAAGTGAAGTTTCATTTAATCCAGTAGATTTAATTGAGATACTAAAGGATAAAAGAAATGTTATAATTCAGCAATTCCAAGGTAAGCATGGTTTTAGTGACCTATATTCAGATAAATATTGCTCTAATTCGGCTACAAGAGCTGAGAGAGAAATGATTAATTTTATAAGAGATTATATATCATTAAGGGGTTAAATTTATTTGGATAAATTAGATTAACTTAATTGAAGTTAGATTTAATGGGGATATTGTGACGTCTTTTCTTTTTTATTTTTCTAGCAATATCTTAGTTTTAAGTTTTGCTCAAAAACCTCTGCTTTATTTTCCATGCGCGTGGTCTAAACCACTGTCTTTAGGCGGTAATAGTTTGATATTTATAATAGAGAATTCTACTATATTTTGCTATAATCAAGATACAAGTGGTTAGTTAAGAGGCTACTTTTGCTCATTAAGGCTACTTTTATAAAAATAAGGGGGATAAGATATGAAATACGAAGTTATACTTTTTGATGCAGATAGAACTTTATTCGATTTTGACAAAGCAGAGGAACATGCTCTAGAGCAATTAATGAATTATTTTGAGGTTGAATATCAGAAGGAATATCATCTAAAGCAGTATCAGTTAATTAACAAGAAGTTGTGGGAGGAGCTTGAACAGGAGTTAGTTACACCAGATGAGTTGAAGATAGAGAGATTTAGGAGGTTAGCAGAAGAGCTAGAGTTGAAAATAGAGGAGCAAGATTTGAGTGAAAAGTATTTAGAATTCTTAGCTGAGGGTTATTTTCTACTTAAAGGAGCTTTAAAGTTGATTAAATACTTACATAAGGATTATAAATTAGCAATTGTCACCAATGGTTTAGCAACAGTCCAGAAAGGGAGATTAAAGGCTTCTCCATTAAAAGATTACTTTGACCATTTGATTATTTCAGAGGAGATAGGTGTTGCCAAACCAAATCCTAAAATTTTCGAGCACACCTTTAAAGAGATTGGTCATCAAGATAAGAGTAATGTACTGATAGTAGGTGATAGTCTCAGCTCAGATATACAAGGTGGAATAAACTTTGGAATCGATACTTGTTGGTTTAATCCCCATAATCAAGAGAATTTAACGGATTTAAAGCCTACTTATGAGATTAGTGAGCTAAATGAATTGAAGATAGTATTATCTGGGAAATAATCTGATTTTTATTTAGTGATGAATATTAAGACAGTAAAGAGTGATGATTAAGTAGTATGAGAAGTGAGTTTACTCTTTACCGATTACTTGTCACTATGTATATTTAATTGTATTATTTACCCATAGATAAATTGACAATATAAATACAAAATGCTAAAATAATATCTGTGAAAAATCAAAGTAAAAATGGAGGTTGATTGCGATGACTGCGAATAAGACAGAGACTAGGGAGTTTCAAGCTGAGACTAAGCAGTTATTAGATTTAATGATCAATTCTATTTATACCAATCAAGAGATCTTTCTAAGAGAGTTGATTGCCAATGCATCAGATGCAATTGACAAGGTTAAATTTAAATCTTTGACTGATTTAGAGGTCTTAGAGGGGGATAGTGATTTTGAAATCTTAATTGAGGTAGATGGAGATAATAATACTTTGACTATCTCTGATAATGGAATTGGAATGACCTATGATGAGGTTATTAATAATATTGGAACCATTGCTCAGTCAGGAACTAAGAAGTTTATTGAGCAATTAAAGGATAATAAAGAAGATGTAAGCTTAATTGGTCAGTTTGGAGTAGGGTTTTATTCTGCCTTTATGGTTGCCAAGAAAGTTACTTTAATTACCCGTGCACCTTATGAAGAGCGTGGGGTAAAGTGGGAGTCTGAAGGTGATGGAACTTATACAGTAGAATATACTGATAAAGAGCAAAGAGGTACTAAGATCACTTTGACTTTGAGAGAAGAGTTTAGTGATTCTAATGATTTTGAGAATGATTTTACTAATAGAAATAATATTAAAAATTTAGTAGAGAAGTACTCTAATTATGTCAAATATCCAATTAAGATGGACTTTTATCATGAACAAGAGAATGAAGATGGAGAGAAGAGTGTTGAAGTAGAGACTAAAACTCTAAATACAATGACTCCATTATGGAATAGAAATAAGGATGAGGTTAGTGATAAAGAGTATAATCAATTTTACAAGAATTTATCTAAAGATTGGAATGAACCATTAGAGGTTATACATAAACAGGTTGAGGGAGTAGTCAAATTTAATGCATTATTATATATTCCTGCTAAAGCACCATATGATTTCTATACAGCAGATTTTGATAAAGGTATTAAGCTTTATTCTAAGAGTGTTTTTATCATGGATGACTGCCAAGAAATATTACCAGAATATTTGAAGTTTGTGCGAGGATTGGTCGATTCACCAGACTTCTCTTTAAACATCTCCCGTGAGATATTACAGCATAGCAAACAGCTAAAGGTAATCGGTAAAAATTTAGAGAAGACGATCTTAAGAACTCTAAAGTCTATGCTCAAAAAAGATAGAGAGAAGTATGAAAGCTTCTGGAAAGAATTTGGTAGAGCCATCAAAGGTGGTATCTATACAGATTACAGCAACAAGGATAAGCTAGAGAATTTATTAATCTTTGAATCTTCTCATTCTAAAGACGGGATGACTACTTTAGCAGAGTATATTGATAGAATCTCTGAAAATCAAGAGGTAATCTACTATGTCACTGGTGAGAGTAGAGAGAAGGTAGAGAATCTACCACAGATGGAGCTATTACAGGATAAAGGCTTAGAGGTAATCTATTGCTTAGATCCAATCGATGAATTTGTAATTGATATCTTAGGGGAGTACCAAGAAGTTAAATTCAAGTCTGTACTCCGTGGTGATTTAGAGTTAGATGATGAGCAAAAAGAAGAGAAAAATGAAGTAAAGCAAGAGTTACTAGAAGTAATTAAAGGGCACTTAAAGAACAAAGTCGATGATGTAAGATTGAGTAAACGCTTGAAATCAAGTGCAGTTTGTTTGGTCAGTGATGAAGCAGGTATGAGTATGTCGATGGAAAGAATCTTACAAGGAATGAATCAGAATTTTGGTAAAGCCCGCAGAATTCTAGAAATCAATCCAGACCATCAAGTTTTTTCCACTATAGAGCGCTTATATGAGCAGGATGCGGAGAGTGAGACTTTAAAGGAGTATAGTGAATTACTCTACTCACTATCATCTTTAGTGGAAGGCTTTAATCCAGATAATCCTGTAGAGTTTGCTAATAAGATCAGTAATTTGATGGCAAAAGCTTATTAATATCATTTGATTATTTCAAAAGAGAGATTAGCTTAATTAAGCTAATCTCTCTTTTCTTTTTATAATTGATTGCGCTAGTTGGATTATAGTATACGGGTTAATATTGTATCAACTAATATCTCAGTCCAAAAAGTTAAAATAGGTGTAAAAATATAAGAGGTTATAGCTAATCTATAAATTTTTAAACTTCCTTTAACCTAATCATAACTCGTTCTTAACAATAGTATTATACATTATAATTAGACCAGATTACCTCAATAAATCAAAACTGTTTCTAAGTAGAAAGGGGAGCAACTTTAATGAAATGTAAGATATCTATTTTATCACTTATTGCACTGATATTTTTGCTAAGTCTTAGTAGTTCAGCAGAAGAATTTAATAAATTTGAAGGAGTAATTGAATTATTTCCAAGTCATATTGAGAAGGAGGGAGAGTATATAGGTCCTACTAATGAAGAGCCTGTTGAATTTAGGTATAAGGTAGATGTAGATAAAGAGTTAAAAGAGATTTCTTATATTGCTCAGACACCATTGTCTAAGAGAATATCTAGTTTGGATAGTTCTTTAATGCCTATCAGAACTGAGATGAGATTTAATAGTAAATACCAAGAACTGTTGAAATTACATGGCTATGAAGAGCGAGTGTCAAAGTTTGATAGAGGAAAGAAGCAGATGATTGTATCACTGTATAAAGAAGAAAAAGAGCAGGATAAATTTATAGTTAATTATGATAATGAGACAATTGATGCAGATAATATCTTTCTTTATTTGCAGGCATATTTATTGATGGGAAAGAGAGATAATTTTCAAATGGATATGCTGGCTAATGAACGAGGAAAAACTGTGAAGATGAATTTTAATCTGATACAATCCAACAAACTCCAAGGTATCTCATCAGAATATGATCTTCCTAAAGGCTTATTAGAGGTTATTGGGGGAATAGATAAATTCTATATCTTTGAAATGAAACTGTCAGGATTTCTAGGAATGATTTGGAGAACAAAATATTACTGTCTTTTTGAATATCAGCAGCCATATAACTTTGTAGCCTATTGGGGTGGGTCTGAAGGAAAGGAAGAGTTTATATATTGTCGATAGATATTATTAAAAATTAATATGGTTATCAAACTTTAGAGTAAAATTTAGATATGACGTTATATAATGATAATGCGACACTTTTATAGTTAAAAATTAAGTTCAAAACCTCACACCTCACCCCTTAATCCCCCTACGAGTAATACAGTTCAATTACTCTTCGTACACAACCAGTCTCTCCTTAACTAATGAGAGGGGAAGCTCTTTCTCTTTTACTTTTCTCCCTTCTCCTAAGAGTAGGAGAAGGGTTGGGGATGAGGTGTGAAAACTGTCGCAATAGCCCCATTAAGTTTCACTATTTCAAGATTAAGTAATATAATTAGTAAAATAAATCAATAGCTTATTTTAGCTACTTATAAGCAGAGACTTTCCCCCAATATTCAGTCCGATTGAAGGCAGGATAGCTAGAGATGAATTTTACATAAATAGGTGAGTTATTTAAAATAGGGTGAGCTTTAAAAAACTCCTGATCGCCATAGACTATAGCCTCTAAAGCTAGGGGTAACTCTTGAATGAAGATTCTATTTCTAATAAATGCTTTAATTAATCCAAATTCCCCATCAACTAAGACACTGATATACAGATAATGACCGTGTTCATCTAATCGCCATTCTGCTAAGACCTCATCTCTGTTTGGGTTAATCTTATCATAAGCATATTTTTGAGCAATGGTCAAAAATAATTCAGCAGTAATATCAGAATGGGTTAAGGTATATCTTCTAGGTATAATAGGGTGAGTTCTAGCTATTTTATCGCCAAATTCAACTGATAACTTATCAGGATTTAATCTTATCATACTATTCTACTCCTTTGCTAGGTTTTGATTAATATATAATATGGGAATTTAGTGAGTTTAGTACTTGGTAATTTTTAATTGAATAAATGAGCAAGTGGTGATTTATTAGCAGATTTTATATATAGAAGGAATAATTTTTTTCTTGACAAACTTGTGTATACAAGTTATAATAATTTTAGAAAGTAAGTTGTATATACAAGTTGTAACTGATGTGTGTATGCAATTATAAGATTATAACCTATATAAAAAGATTTGCTTATTACAGGCTATATTTTGAATTCATGATTATAATTAGTTTTTCTTAATAATAGCAAAGATATAACTAATAACCACCATAACTCTATAATTTTAATAAGAGTGGTCATTTATCTATATAAGTCAATCAGCTATCTATTCTTTCTTATTTAAAACTAGTTCTTCTTTAAATTCTAAAATGGTCTGTATAAAAAATATAGGGGGGTTACAAATGGCTAAATTTACAAAGCAAGCAGAGGAATTATTAGAGTATATCGGTGGTAAGGAAAACATTTCAGCGGTATCACATTGTGTAACAAGGATGCGTTTTGTATTAAATGATACAAAGAAAGCAGATATGGAAAAGATTGAAAAGATCGGTTGTGTAAAAGGAACCTTTACCCAAGCTGGACAATTTCAAGTTATTATTGGTAATGAAGTATCAGATTTTTACAATGAATTTGTAAAGGTTTCAGGTGTATCTGGTGTAAGTAAGGATGCAGCTAAGAAGACTTCAAGACAGAATTTAAATTGGTTACAGAGAATGATTTCGCATTTGGCTGAGATATTTACACCATTAATTCCAGCTTTAGTAGTTGGTGGTTTGATTTTAGGCTTCCGTAACGTAATTGGAGATATTAAATTATTAGAAGAAGGGACTAAAACTTTAACAGATGTCTCTCAATTTTGGGCTGGAGTCCATCACTTCTTATGGTTGATTGGTGAGGCTATCTTCTTCTTCTTACCTGTAGGAATTACTTGGTCTATCTCTAAGAAGATGGGAGCAACGGAGATATTGGGAATTATACTCGGTGTTACATTAGTTTCTCCACAGCTATTAAATGCATATGCAGTAGCTGGTGGTGCAGAGGCTCCAGTGTGGGACTTTGGCTTTACACAGATTAAGATGATTGGTTATCAAGCACAGGTTATTCCAGCAATTTTAGCAGGGTTTACTTTGGCTACCTTAGAGAATTGGTTACGTAAGTTTGTCCCAGAATATGTTTCAATGATTGTGATTCCCTTCTTTGCCTTAGTACCAACTGTCTTATTGGCTCATGTTGTCTTAGGTCCAATTGGCTGGACAATCGGTTCATATATTTCAAATGTTGTGTATGCAGGACTAACCTCAGCTTTTGGATGGTTATTTGCAGCAGTATTTGGTTTTGCCTATGCACCATTAGTAATAACAGGTTTACATCATATGACAAATGCTATTGACTTACAGTTGATGAGTGAATTTGGGGGAACTAACCTATGGCCAATGATTGCCTTATCTAATATTGCTCAAGGTTCTGCAGTACTAGCAATAATCTATTTAAATAAAGATGATGAAGAGGAGAAGCAGGTCTCTATTCCAGCAGCTATCTCTTGTTATCTAGGAGTAACTGAGCCAGCTATGTTTGGTATCAACTTAAAGTATATCTTCCCATTTTTGGCGGCTATGATTGGTTCAGCGATTGCTGGGTTGGTTTCAGTAAGTTCAGGTGTTATGGCTAACTCAATTGGAGTTGGAGGGTTGCCAGGTATCTTATCTATTCAGCCTCAGTATATATTGATGTTTGCTGTAGCAATGTTAATTGCGATAGTTATCCCATTTATCTTAACAATCTTCTTTGCTAAAAATAAGATTGCTGTAGGAAGAAAGAGAGTATAAATGTGGTCTATCTAAATTTAGAGTAAGGTTTTGATATGGGGTTATATAGAGATAATACGATACTTTAGTAACTAGTGACGGGTAATTAGTAAAAAACTTAGCTTGTCACCTGTTACTAGTCACTCGTTACTGTCTGGATATCCCCATTAAGTAACAACATTATCTATTCTTTAATAATAAAAATAAAAAACAAAAGCTCTCCTGTTATTAAGTTAATGGAGAGCTTCTTTTATAAGAGGTGGTGGTATATTATGAAGAGTAATAATATTGAATGGTGGAGAAAATCGGTTGTCTATCAAATTTACCCTAAAAGTTTTAATGATACTACAGGAAATGGTGTAGGGGATTTACAAGGAATTATAAATAAGCTTGATTACTTGAATAAATTAGGTGTTGATGTAATCTGGTTAACCCCTATTTATAAATCTCCACAGAATGATAATGGTTATGATATCAGTGATTATTATAGCATCCATAAAGAATATGGAACTATGGAAGACTTTGAGAGGTTATTAGCAGAGGCTCACCAGCGAGATATTAAAGTGATTATGGATATTGTAATCAATCATACCTCTACAGAGCATAGGTGGTTTAAGGAGTCTGCTAAATCTAAGGATAATCCCTATCGAGATTTTTATATTTGGAAGGAGTCTCAAGATGGTAGAGAGCCAAATAATTGGAAGTCTAAATTTGGTGGTTCTGCTTGGAAGTATGATGAAGCTACAGAAGAATATTATCTACACCTCTTTGATGTAACTCAGGCTGATTTGAACTGGGAGAATAAAGAGGTGAGAGAGCAGTTATATCAAATGATGGATTTTTGGTTAGAGAAGGGTGTAGATGGTTTTAGATTAGATGTTATTAATTTAATCTCTAAGAATCAAGACTTCCCTGATGATGATGGGTCAGTAGCACCTGGTGATGGCAGGAAGTTCTATACAGATGGTCCACGAGTCCATGAGTATTTACAAGAGATGAATCAAGAGGTCTTCTCTAATTATGAGATGATGACAGTAGGTGAGATGTCCTCAACAGATATCGAAAATTGTGTCAAATATACTAATCCTGAACGCAAGGAGCTGAATATGACCTTCAGTTTTCATCACTTGAAAGTGGATTATCCTAATGGGGAGAAGTGGACTGTTGCAGACTTTGATTTTATTGAACTAAAGAAAATTTTATCAGATTGGCAAGTAGGAATGAATCAAGGTGGAGGGTGGAATGCATTATTTTGGTGTAACCATGACCAGCCACGGGTTGTAAGTAGATTCGGTGATGATGGAAAGTATCATGGTGAGTCTGCTAAGATGCTAGCTACTACAATTCATCTAATGCAAGGGACACCTTATATTTATCAAGGGGAAGAGTTTGGGATGACTAATCCAAACTTTACAGATATCAGTGACTATCGTGATGTAGAGTCTCTAAATGCTTATCGGATTCTTAAATCAGAAGGGAGATCTGAAGAGGAGATAATGGCTGCTATTAAGGCTAAATCAAGGGATAACTCTAGAACCCCAGTTCAGTGGAGTTCAGCTGAAAATGCTGGTTTTACTACAGGTACCCCTTGGATTGGTGTAGCAGATAATTATCGAGAGATTAATGCTAAAGATGCTATTGCAGACCAGAATTCAATCTTCTATCATTATCAAAGGCTGATTAGCTTGAGAAAAGAGTTGGATATTATCACTTATGGTGATTATCAATTAATTTTAGAAGACAATCCGGATATCTTTGCTTATGTTAGAAGCTATGAAGATGAGAAACTATTGGTTATTAATAACTTCTATGGCAAAGAAACAGAGTTTGAATTGCCTGCTGAATTGTCAGATTTAATTGATTATAATAACAAAATCTTAATCTCAAATTATGATGATTCTTCTCAAGATATTCAGAAAATCAGCCTAAGACCTTATGAATCTATCGCCTATTACCTTGCTAAATCATCT
This sequence comes from Orenia metallireducens, assembly GCF_001693735.1. GTDB lineage: Bacteria > Bacillota > Halanaerobiia > Halobacteroidales > Halobacteroidaceae > Orenia > Orenia metallireducens. The sequence goes on along the minus strand of NZ_LWDV01000009.1, from coordinate 823,355 downwards.
TTAAAATGATAGAATGTTCTGGGTGATGATTATGAATAATAAATATCTAAAGATATATAATGAACTTGCTAAAAAGATAGAGACAGGAGAGATAAGACCTAAAAGCCAATTACCTTCTGAAAATCAGTTGAGTCAAGAGTATGATTTATCTAGAGGAACAGTCAGAAAGGCATTGAACTTATTAGCGCAAAATGGTTATATACAGAAGGTTCAAGGAAAAGGCTCGATTGTATTGGATATCAATAAATTTGATTTTCCTATTTCAGGTGTAGTCAGCTTTAAAGAGTTATCCCAGAAGTTAGGGCAAGACTCTAATACTATCCTGCTGGAGCTTGATGTGATGCAGGGTGATAAGTTTTTAATGGAACAATTACATTTGTCAGAAGATGATGAGGTCTGGAAGTTAATTAGGGTTAGAGAGATAGGTGGGCAGAAGATAATCTTAGATAAGGATTATCTTAAAAGAGATGCAGTTCCCTTATTAACTAAAGAGATATGTGAAGATTCAATCTATGAATATATCGAAGGGGAGCTGGATTTAAAGATCAGCTTTGCTAAAAAGTTGATATCTGTAGAAGAACCGACCAAAGAAGATAAGGAAAATCTAGACTTAGATGGCTATAATGTAGTTGTAGTAGTCAAAAGTTATGTCTATTTAGATGATGCTACACTCTTTCAGTATACTGAATCTAGGCATAGACCTGATAAGTTTAGATTTGTAGATTTCGCAAGAAGAAGTCATTGATATACTTTTATTAGATTAACAAATAAAATGATTTAATTTTATTAATAAGAATAGACATCCTTTAATTTGAATTAACTTTAAAAGAGAGTTGTAGCTGCCGCTATGGCTCTCTTTTTATATTTATTGTAGGACAGTGGCTAGTAACTAGTGATGAGTAACAGGTGATAAGTCAAGTTCTTTGCTGGTTACTCGTGACTTCAGATTTATTACTAAAGTGTCTGAATATCAATTACTCTACTCTAATTAAGCTGTACTGGTAAAATCTTTTATGATAATAAAAAAATTAAAGTTGAGGGATATTAAAAAATAATACTAAAATCTTTAAACACAAAGGAAGATAGAAGATGTTAAGAGCAGCATTATGGGGTGGTTTAGCAGGTTCAGCGGTTTTTTTAGGATCATTAGTAGGGCTATCTTTTAATATAGAAAAGAAGATTATTGGATTTATTATGGCCTTTGGTACTGGAGTTCTGATTGGAGCAGCCTCTTTTGAACTGCTCACTCAAGCAGTAGAAGATGGAGGAATTAAGTTGACCACGATTGCTTTTATAGGTGGAGCATTATTATTTACCATCTTTAATCTATTGATAGCTAAACGAGGGGGGCATCAGAGAAAGCGATCGAAGGGAAATCCAGAAGGTCATTCAGGTTTAGCAATCTTTATTGGGACCATTATGGATGCTATCCCTGAATCTTTGATTATTGGAGTTAGTTTGGTGGATTCTACTAATGTAAGTTATCTATTGGTGATAGCTGTTTTTTTAAGCAACTTTCCTGAAGGGTTATCCAGCAGTATTGGGTTAAAGAAGGATGGATATTCTAAAACAAGGATATTATTATTATGGGTATTGGTTTCTGTACTTGCATTGCTAAGTTCTTTGGTAGGATTTTTCCTTCTAAAGGATAGTTCTCCAGCTATCATTGCCATGATTAGTGCCTTTGCTGCTGGTGGAATAGTAGCCATGGTATCTTCAACTATGATGCCAGAAGCCTACGAAGAAAGTGGTGTATGGGTAGGTTTAATAGCAGCCTTAGGTTTGATGAGTTCTGTAATTTTAATAAATTTAGAGTAGTAATTAGCACCAATTACTCCTTTTATGAATAGGATAGAGGAAGATCATAAAAGGGGATGGATAAAGGTGGATAATTATATTAAGCTTCCTGTCAATATAAGTACTGTCAGGGTGAGTAGACCTAAATTAAGAGTTTATTATCCTCAGGTTAAGGGCTTGAAGGATAAAGGGGTTCAAGATAGGATTAATAAAAAGATTTATAAAGAAACTGATAAGTTGATTAAAGAACAGGGGTATTATGAGAATCCCTTGACAGAGGTTACAGGATATTATGAGATTAAGACAAATCAAAGGAATGTCCTTAGTTTATCTTTAATTAACTATGCTTTTTCTGGTGGAGCCCATGGCTTAACACTCATTAGATCTTTGACCTTTGATATTGATACAGGTAAGGAGTATCAGTTGAGTGAACTATTCAAAGCAGGTAGTAATTATCGCCAGAGATTATCTGAGATTATCAGAGAGCAGATTAAAGAGCGTGAGATTCCATTGTTAGGAGAATTTGAGGGGATTAGAGCAGACCAAGATTACTATATAGCTGACAAATCCTTGGTGATATATTTTCAATTATATGAGATTGCTCCTTATGTTTATGGGTTGCTACACTTTCCAATATCTATCTATGAGATTGAAGATATTATTGCTGAAGGTAGCCCCTTAGCTAGGATGTTTGGGTAAGGAAGGGCAGATTTAAATCTGCCCTTTTATTAGAGGGATCAAGTTTACTTATGAGGTGGTCAATTATGACTAAGAATTTTTAATAGATATTAAAAATCTTATCTTCCATATTTATTGATTTCCCAAGAATATTATGGTAAAATATTAGACAGATGGGGATATTTTTATCGTAGAATCTCATCAAATTATTGATGTATGAATATACGAACTTTGATAAAGCCAGTATTTATAAGAAATCATTGAAGGTGCGATTTAACGGCATTTTGTCTAAAAAGTAGCTGAATGTATGAATATACAGGCTAAAATGTAGGATTTGTTCTATCAGTAAACTCTGCTGAACCCTTGCTAGAATAGGAAAGTTGACAAAAAACGGGTTATAATCTACAATCCAATAAAACAAGGATTGAAACTTTTTCGGCTCGCTCAACGCCCCTTTTCTTATTAGCGTTATAATCTACAATCCAATAAAACAAGGATTGAAACCTTCTGCCTTCTATATCTTTCTCTCTTGCTATTTCAGTTATAATCTACAATCCAATAAAACAAGGATTGAAACTTAAATTTAGCATCTTCAATAACTTTCAAAGCATCAGTTATAATCTACAATCCAATAAAACAAGGATTGAAACTCTAAACCTCTAGCGACACTAGATTCATCATAAAAAGGTTATAATCTACAATCCAATAACTTACGAGTTTTTCAAAAAGCACGAAAAACTCTTCGTGAGCGGTAGAAAGACTCTACTTCTAATGATAGTTACTGCTGCCACTCCACAAAAATTGAAACTAAAAGCAAAAAACTCCCCCTCTATTTAGAGGGGGAGTTTTTCTATTATAAGCCTGTATAACTGCAAAGGCTTAGTTTTAAGACCTTTAGAAGCTAAACTTTCATCAGTCATCTCAAAGCTCTATACAGCTTGCGCATTGACTTCTTACCATCGTTTCAGAGTTTTTGACAGTGAACTTATAATCTGAAATCTTATAACTCTCTTCTTCAAAGATAGTAAAGGTGACCAAATCTTCTTTAAACTTAATAGTAATGGGTACAGTCATCTTGATTTCATTATTGAAAGGGTGAATTTTAGAGCCTGGCTCAATTATTCTTCTCCTACCATCTCTATCGATGATTTCTATGATATCTGTTGATGTCTTTAGAGATTTAATCTCCCCAGATCGGTAAAAATTAAGAGAATTGCTATCGCCATTCATCCCAAGTGCCTCACAATCATAAGCCATAATAGTTCCTATAGGAGTTGGAATAGGTGTAGGCAAAATTGGTTCACAGGATTCTAATGAGCCATCTGGATATAGGGATAATCCTATATGTATCTCTATTTCTTGATCTAAAGCATTGATTCTTGCTCTCTCTTGTGGCCAGAGGGTGACACTCTTAATTGCTCCATCTTGATAAAAGCGGATGTTGATTACTTTATTATCTAGCTTCCCAGATTTTAAATCAAAGGATAGCTTCTCTGCCAGTTCATACTCATTTTCTTCAGTCCAGTACCCTGTAACTTTTCCATCTAAAGGAAAGACGCATCTGATCTCTCCACTTTCATAAAATAAAATACGTTCTGCACTATAAACATCACTTTTCATCTTAATTGATGTTGCTTTGTTTAAAGAGATAGCCTTTATCTTACCACTTTCATAGAATGAAATAGAGTCTTTATATTTGCGTCTAGCCTCAGAGTCTTCATATTGTGGAACTAAGGAACCATAAGGTGTTTCTATCAGATTGTATTCATTTAATCTACATGACTTTATCTCTCCATCAGGATAAGCTTCACAGGAAGTAACACCTTTTAAGACTCCATACTTTGTATTAATCTCTTTCATAGAATTGACCCCCTTACTTTAGATAATATTAAAAAGTCTATAAGTTCTAATAAATAAAAATTTATTCTTAATCATTAACATGAGTTTAACATCAACTTCACATTACCTGTAGTATATACTATTAATTGCTTAATGTCAAAGGGGATAATTGTATTAGGATAATATATTTGGGGTTAATCCTTATAAGAATTAAAATTACTAGACAAGCTAAGGGTATATCTATATAATTTAGGTATATATTAACTTATAAGGGGGAGATATTATGGCTAAGACCAAGATAAAAGTCAAGGAATTAAGGGATTATTTAAAGACATTGGAGAATAAAGAGATGATTAATGAGCTGGTGGAGTTGTTTAAAACCTTTCCTGATGTTAAAGAGTACTATTTAGCAAAGCTTAAGCCTGAATATTTAGAAGAGATTTTAGAGGATTATCGCAAGGTGATTGTAGATGAATTCTTTCCCGCTCGGGGTGATGGTAAGTTGAGATACTCTGTGATGAAGAAGGCTATCTCTGATTTTAAAAAGATAAGTGATGATTCAGTACATATTACTGAGCTAATGTTGACCTATGTAGAGCAGGGTGTAAAGTTTACTAATACTTATGGAGATATTGATGAACGATTTTATATTAATATAGAGAATATGTTTAATAATACATTAGATTACATAGTAAAGAATAATTTAGAGAATCAATTTAGAAAGAGATGTAAAAAAGCTATGGATAATTCTTCAGGTATAGGATGGGGATTTGCCGATTCTATGATGGAGATATATTATAGTTACTTTAATGAATGATAATTCTTTCTATATCTACAGAGCTATGGGAGTAAATCCTATAGCTTGTTTTTCTAAGAAGGATATAATAAAAAGTATATATTCCAAAGGGGGATTGTAGTATATAAGTGATTATAATTAATTCTATATAGATTACAATCTGTCTTTAAAGAGCATACAATGACAGGATAAGCTAAATAATTAATGTTATCATTATTCTAAAGGGGAGAGAAAGAATGGAATGCTTACAAAAAATGAATGATAGTTTAGATTATTTAGAAGAACATTTGTGTGAAGAAGTAAATATTGAGGAGGTAGCCAAGGTGGCTTGTCTATCGAAATTTCATTTTCAGAGAATGTTTCATATATTAACAGATGTAACGGTAGCTGAATATCTTCGTAAGAGGAGATTGACCTTAGCAGCTCAAGAACTAGCTACATATGACAGTAAAGTAATTGATGTAGCCTTAAAGTATGGCTATTCTACCCCAGAATCATTTTCCAAAGCATTTAAAAAGTTGCATGGGATAAATCCTTCAGAGGTAAGAGATTGTGAAGTAACCCTCAAAGCATACCCACGCTTTTTCTTTCAAATACAATTAAAGGGAGCTGAAAGAATGAACTATAAGATCATTGAGAGAGATGAATTTAAGATTGTTGGAAAGGGTATAAGAGTATCTACCGTAGATGGAGAGAACTTTAAAGCTATTCCTGAATTTTGGGAAGAATGCTGTAGTAGTGGCTTTTATGATGAATTAACAGAGAAGATGGGTGACTTAGGTGTTATGGGTGTATGTGGTGTAGATTGTGATAGTCAGAAAGATGAGTTTACTTATATGGTGGCAATTGAAAAACCAGAAAGTAAAATAGATTTTGATGTAGTAGAAAGAGAAATTCCAGCTTCGACTTGGGCAGTGTTTGAGTCGATTGGTCCCATGCCTGATGCTATTCAAGAAGTATGGAAACGAATCTTTGCTGAATGGTTTCCTTCCACAGGCTATGAACATGCAGGTACTTCTGAGTTAGAAATTTATTATCCAGGTAATCCAAATGATGCTGATTATAAATCTGAAGTTTGGGTTCCAATTATAAAAGAATAATCTTAATAGAAGGTCTCAGCCTAGGCTGAGACCTTCTAAATTATCCCTTCAAAACTTCTAAGATCAGACCTTCCCGATTCCCAGTCATCAGATGAATTCCGTCAATGTTTGAATTGTAGTAATGATACTATATATAATCTATGTAATTTCATTTTTATTATAATCCATTCTGTTAGGAGAAAAATTGATACAATATACCCATATAACTCTATATCCAAAGTTAAATATTCTCTAATCTATAAAATTAAGTTGAAAATTAATATATTAATTTTCAGCTTTCTTAAACTCAATATGTAAGAGCAACACTCCTAACACCAATAAGACCACCCCCAAGAGATTGAACCAGAGAGGCTGAAAAGTTGCTACACTGCTTACTTTGCTATTATAGCCTTTAATTTTATAAGGTAACAGATAGAGTGCTATAATTGTACAAAGCTGATAGAAGACTCTGCCTAATATAGGATTGATTAAAGAACTTGTCCTAGTATAAAGCCAGCCTAGTAATAGATGTAAGGTAAATAGACTTACAATACTCTGAAGATTAAATGAGAATAATAGGGCGAATAATGAGGTTGAAAATATAGCGACACTTACTGAATATCTCTTTAATAAGGTCTTTAAGATAATCCCTCTAAAGAGTATCTCCTCTAAAACAACTGTGATGGCTGTTGAAATACTATATAAAATAGTGATTGATAGGGAACTATTAAAGAGATAGTTATTAATCTCCTTAACAAACCTCTCTGATAAGGGATAGAAGCTTTGCAGAATATTATTCAACTCTGATAAGATAATATTTAAGGCAATTCCTAATATAAATAAAGCTATAATTTTAAGTGGGGATAAAGCTATATTAATAAATAGCCCCTTGGGGTTTAACTTACTCCGTTTAAAGCCAAAATATAAGATTAAGCTAAAAGAGATAGGCGGAATTAGTAGACGATATATTAAATTAATTTTATCTTGTGATAATTGAAAGGGTAATAAGATAAGATTTAAAATAATCATTGTAATATATTGAAAGAAAAGAAATACTAAAAATAACAATAATAGATCGAGAATTTTAGGTCCAAGATCTTTTTTATTCATAATTCACACTCCTATTTTAGGATTAATTGTAATTGAAAGATGTTATCATTATAATATATTTTGGATAAATACGCAAAAGTTTAATCATAGTTTGTTTTAGGTATAGTTGTTATCCTATGCTAATATAAGTGATACAATTTAGAGATGATGGGACGCTTTTTACTTCAGTGTACAGTTTATAGTTGACGGTTAAGGTCTTTAAAACAAAACCAAACAAAATTTCTGTTTGAACGAAGCAAAAATTGAACTAGAATTTAGATTTTAATCGAAATTTAATTAAAATATTTACTTAATGATAATAGTTAGTATTTTGGTTGCTAAGTGAGTTGGCTAGTTTTACTGGTGTCGTCATATCCCCATGAAGTGACAAGTATATATTGTTACTTAAATATTATAATGATTTATTGTAGACTAATTAAAGAATAATCAAAGAGAACAAAGCAGGAATTTAGCAAGAAAGGTTTAAATAAATATATAGTTACACCTAATATTGATAAGAGTTAATAAGATCAGTAATTAACTTTGAGATTAAGTTCTAGATTGAGAATAAGTAGTTTCTAGAATAAAAAATAGATGCTCTGCTTTATTAATCTTAGGCTTAAACTAAATTTTTATCTTTACTTACATATATTTAAATAGATCTGGAGTTGATAAGATGAAGAGGTATCTCTTAGTAATTTTTCTATTATTATTGATAAATAATTCAGTTTTTGCTAGTGGTAGTTTGAATGCTGGTAATTCTAAGCCTGCTAATTTAATAGTATATCATTCTAAGAGTTGGTCTACAGAAGGTTATTGGGATTTGTCAGAGTATAAACTCCCTACCAAAGCTGTTATTACAGGTATTGAAGTTAAGTGGGATTCCTTTAGTAGTTTAAGTGATCAACGTTATAATGGCTTGAAGTTTTATCTTTTTAATCAACAAGATAAAAAAGTTTTATTAAATAATAATCTAATTGGTAGCTATGCTAGCACCGATAACTTTAATGGAGAGATAGCTAGACAGAAGTGGAAACTAAAGTATAAGGTCAAAAATTTTAAATATGAGGGAAGTTATTTTGCAATAACGCCACAGTTGGTTATCTATTATGAGGTTAAGAAGGATAAGGAGGACTAGTCTATGGAGATGAGAGATGATGTAATTTTTGCTTTAGATATAGGGACGAGAACGGTAGTTGGAGCTGTACTGGAAGGAACAGAGAATGGTTTGGAGTTAATAGCTTCTGAAGTTATTGAACATAAAAGTAGGTCGATGTTAGATGGTCAAATCCATAATGTAACCGATGTAGCAGAGCAAGTAAAGGAGATTAAAAGGAGGTTAGAGGAGAAGACCAATATAAAATTAAAGAAGGTAGGGATTGCAGCAGCAGGTCGTGCTTTAAAGACTTTGACAGGTCACCATAAGATAGAGTTTAAGAATAAGAGAGAGGTCGATTTAGATGATGTCAAGATGTTAGAGTTTGCTGCTGTACAGGATGCCCAAAAAAAGTTGGCAGCAGGTAAAGATAGGGATAAGGCAAGTGGCTATCATTTTGTTGGTTATACCTTATTACAAAGTAAACTTGATGGAATTAAGGTTGGAAGTTTAATTAGTCAGAGTGGAAAGGTGATAGAGGTTGATTTGATTGCTACTTTCTTGCCTAGAATAGTAGTTGATTCTCTATTAACTGTAATTAGACAAGCTGATCTAGAGGTGGATCATCTGACCTTAGAGCCAATAGCTGCTGCTAATATTATTGTTCCACAACAGATGTATAACTTTAATCTAGCCTTAGTAGATATTGGAGCAGGTACTTCTGATATTGCTATTACTAGAGATGGAGCTATTATTGGTTATGATATGGTTCCAGTAGCTGGTGATGAGATAACTGAAGCCATTTGCGAGAATTATATGGTAGATTACCATACTGCTGAAAGGATTAAACGGGAGTTGACCTCTCAAGATGAGATAGAGATGAAGGATATTTTAGACCAGACTGTTGCTATCTCTACTGCAAGTATTATCAAGATGATAGAGGCTAAGATTGATAAATTGGCTGAATTGATAGCTCAAGCTATCTTAAAGTTAAATAACAGAGCGCCACAGGCTGTTATCTGTATCGGTGGTGGTAGTTTGACCCCATTATTAAAAGAGAAGTTAGCCCAACAGCTAGAGTTACCGATTAATCGTGTAGGGGTCAAAGATGGTAAAGAGATTCAAGGGGTAACTGGTAGAATTGAAGGTATCTCTGGAACACAATCTATTACCCCTTTTGGAATAGCTATGAGCTGTAAAGTTAATAAAAGTCGGGCAAACTTTATAGATATTCAGTTAAATGGAGATCCTTTACATTTATTCACCTTAACTGAGCCTAAGGTTTCTGATGCCTTATTGGCAGCAGAGCTTGATATCAAAGCATTGAAGGCTACTCCAGGACTTGCCCTAGGAATAGAAGTCAATGGTAACTTGAAGATGATACCTGGTACTATGGGCACTTCTGGTAAGGTATTTATTAATGGAGAAGAAGGCAGTATTGATAGTAAGATTAAGCAGGGTGATTCCTTAGAGATTCAGTTAGGTGATAGTGGTAGAGCAGGAGAAGGTACAATAGCTGATGTAGTTGCTGATCTGCCAAAAAGAGAGATATTGATTAATGGTGATAAGCAGATTATAGAAGGAATTTATTATAAAAATGGAAAAAGAGCTAACTTAAATAGTAAATTGGCTGATGGTGACAAGATAGAGTATACAATTGTCCAGACTGTAGGAGATGTATTACAGGATATTATGGATATCTCTGTAGCTCAACTAAAAAAGAGTAGGATTAACTATATACTCAATGATGAAGAACGGGAGTATAGATATCAGAATTATCGCTTGGAGTTAAATGGTCAAGCAGCAACTTTAGATATGGAGATAGATGATGGTGATGAGCTAACCTTTATTGAAAACAATGAAAAGAGGTTGAAGATAGAGGATGTATTAGATCAAGATGCTACTTTAGCAACTTTTAGTATCATTTTTAATGATAAGCCAATAACTGTTCCTGCTAAAGATTATAAATTGCTAAAGAATAACAAACCTGCCCAATTAGATGATGTAATTAATACTGGAGATGTAATTGAATATCAAAGCGGAGGGATTAGGTTGAATCAGCTATTAGATTATATCAACTATAAGATTCCTACTTCTTTAAGTGGTAAACTAATTATTGAAAAAAACGGTAAGAAGGCACAATTAATAGAGCCTTTAAATGATGGTGATCAGGTTAACATTTATACAGAGAGTTTTAAAAGGTAAGTATTATGAGAGTAGGAAGGATGGAGAATAAAAAGATTTTAATTCTAAAATAAATTATATTCATCATAATTCTATATAAATATAATTTTAAAATTAAATATCTAGAAATACAAAGAATCCACTCATATGAGTGGATTCTTTTAATTAATAGCTAAATTTCTCTTTCTCATCCTAGAAAAGACCTCTTTTAAAGTAGATTTTAACCAGAATATCATTAGAATTGTTGCTATTAATTCAGAGATTGGGAAGGAAAACCATAGTGCATCTAAGCCAAACAACTCACCTAATATATACATAATCGGTAAGAGTAATATCATCTGCCTTAAGAATGAAAGTAGTAGACTTGGAAATCCCTTTCCAATAGCTTGGAAGGTAGTGGAGCCGATAATAGCAGGACCAATTATAGGAAAGGCCAAACTGATTCTTCTTAATGCAACCTCTCCAATACTTAATAACTCTTGATCTTTATTAAATAATAATAATAACTCTTTAGGGAACAATTGAAATACTATAAGACCTGCTGTGGTAAAAGAGAAAGCGATTAAGATAGAGTATTTAATCGTCTTTTTCATTCTTTGAGGATTGTTATGACCATAATTATATCCTACTATCGGCATAAATCCTTGATTTAAACCAAAGACTGGCATAAAGACAAAGGACTGTAATCTAAAGTAGACCCCCATAACAGCAATAGCTGTTAAGTTATAACCCCCTACAATCATATTAACCCCTGCAATCATGACACTTGCTAATAGTTGCATAATCATTGCAGGGAAACCAACTTGATAAATTCCTTTGATAATACTTAGATCAAATTGGAACTCCTCTAATTTTAATTTAATCTGATTCTTATCACTAAATAGGATAAAGAGTATAAATAATCCACTGATTATTCTTGAGATAACTGTTGCATAGGCTGCTCCCGCTACGCCCAATTCAGGAAATATTCCAATTCCAAAGATAAAGAAAGGATCTAAGATAATATTTAAGATTGCACCAATTAGTAATGTGACCATTGGCATGATAGTGTTTCCTTCGCCACGGAGGATATTATTAGCTATCATTGGGAAGAACATTGCTAAAGAGCCGATGAAGATAATTTTAGTATATTCTACACCCAATTCAAGTAGTATAGGGTCTTGGGTGAAGATAGTAAAAATTTCTTTAGTAAAGAAGAAACCTACTAAAGCAGCTATAATTCCATAGACAATTGTAACAAAGATAACATGTTCAGCTACATTATTAGCACGATGCTCCTTCTTTTCACCTAATAATCTAGAGATTAAAGAGCTTGTTCCCACTCCAGTACCAACAGCAATGGCTATTAGCACCATCTGTATTGGAAATGCTAGAGAGAGTGCTGATAAAGCTTCAGTGCTTACTCTACCAATATAGATACTATCTACTACATTATATAATGCTTGTATCGCCATCCCTAAAATTGATGGTATAGATAATTTAAGTAATAAAGGTACTATTGGCTCTGTTCCTAAGCGGTCTGATTTATTTTCTTCCATATTTATTCCTCCTTTAAATTTTTATATTTTAAACCTTAAATTGTAACGTATCTTTATTATTATCCTTAAAAATTTGAAATTAATCAGTTGTTAATTCTTATGTTAGGTTTTTAAGGTTCTATCAGCCACGTAGATACCATATATTTTTCAAGATTTCTTTGTTTGATATAAACTTATTAATAAAGGAACTGTCTTGTCTATTCTAATAATTACTAGATCTCTAATCGAATAAAACTATATTAGTTTAATAATCAGATATTGATAAGTAATTTACATCCTACCTTTTATATATGGATAGTTCACATCTTTGGTTGATAAGTCAACTAATATCATATAACAACATAGTTGAACTGTCAATTATATTGTTCAGTTTATATTATTTCTACATATTGAAGCTTTTAAAGAAGGTATACAAGCGTATTTTCTTATATAAATTAGATTTTGTGGTAATTTATCGAATAAAACAGTGGTGAGAAGAGAGCTTTACTGTACCTTTATTCAAATTAAATATAATATTGATAAGATAGTAATAATAGAAGCAGATTATGATCAAAATAAAGGTGTAATTGTTATATTAACGATAAAAATTTAATTAGGAGTGGTAGTGTGGAAACTTTAGCATTAATTTTAGCTGGCGGTAGGGGAACACGATTAGATGTTTTGACAGAATATCGTGCTAAACCTAGTGTGCCTTTTGCAGGAAAGTTAAGACTAATTGATTTTGCATTAAGTAACTGTGTAAACTCGGGAATTTATAACGTAGGTGTACTAACCCAATATCTTCCTATGTCCCTTCATGACCATATTGGGATAGGTAAACCTTGGGATTTGGACAGGAAGATAGGTGGTATTAGTCTACTACAACCTTATACAGGAAAGGATAAGAAATATGGTTGGTACCAAGGAACAGCCCATGCAGTCTGCCAAAACATCAATTATATAAAGAAGAATAATCCTAAATATGTACTAATTTTATCAGGAGATCATGTTTATAAGATGGATTATAGTCAGATGATAGATTATCATCGTAACAAGGGTGCTGAACTGACTATTGCTGCCCAAAGAGTACCTTGGGAAGAGGCAAATCGCTTTGGAATCTTAGAGACTGATGATAATTTAGAGATTATGGACTTTAAAGAAAAACCAGAGGAGCCATTAAATAACCTAGCTTCAATGGGGATTTATGTATTTAATGCAGATCTTCTAATTGATATGTTAGAAGAGCACTGTAATCAGGAGAATTCTGATTTTGGACATCATATTATTCCACCAATAATTGAAAGTTCTAAGACATTTTCTTATGAATTTGAGGGATATTGGAGAGATGTAGGAACTATTCAATCTTTCTGGGAGACCAATCTATCTTTAGCAGCTCCTGTACCAGAATTGAATCTTTATGATGATAATTGGAAGATTCATACTAGAAGTACAGAACAGCCACCAGCAAAATTTGGAGCCAAAGGTAGTGCCAAGCAGAGTTTAATTTCAAGTGGGTCTATCATTAATGGTGTTGTAGAGAATTCGATAATATCACCTGGAGTCTATATTGAAGAAGGTGCAGTAGTAAGGGATTCGATAATATTTAATAATACTAGGATTAAAGCAGATTCAATTGTCTTTAGCTCAGTTATAGATAAAGGGGTTGTAGTTGGTGAGAAGTCCCATATAGGGTTTGGCAATGATCTAACAGCTAACGTAGATAAGCCCAAACTATATAAAACAGGACTAACAGTAATCGGTAAAGGTGCAGCTATTCCAAGTAAGACTAAAATAGGTCGTAATTGTAGAGTTTTACCTTATATTAAGGAAAAGGACTTTGGAGATGAAAAAACAATAGCAAGTGGTACTACTGTTAAACCATTAATGGAAGAAGAACTCTCCTTAGTTGAAACTGGATAATAGCAGAATGATTTTTAAAAATTTAATAGGGATAATTGTGAAAAGACTGCTTTAAAGTTAAAGTGGTCTTTTTTGTGTAAGAATATAATTATAATCCATTGTATTATTTAAATTTTAATATAAGTTAATGATTAATAGTTATATTACAGCAGTGATGAGTAACAGTTAGCAAATTAGATTCTTGCTGGTTATTCATCACTTCTGACTAGTTACTCAAATGTTCAATATCTTCTAAATTATATCAATTTTGTATTATATAGATTGAATTAAAGTTCTTCATACTAAAGTTAATATAAAAAAGAAGGTTTAGACGCAGATTTACGCAGATAAAAACGGATTAAAAAATAAAAATTATTAAGATTTTAAATCAGATCTTCATCAGCGGGAATCAGTGTCAAAAAAAGTTTTTATTTTTATTTTCTATATGAAAATTATTAATTCCACTTATCTTATAGTATAAGAAGTAATTACAAATTATTTAAATTAAAATCAATAAATTATGAATAAAATGTATTAGGAAGAATATATATGATATATACAATTGCTTTGGCTATATATAAAGAGGTAGAGATTTAAGATGGGTTTAAAGACTATCTAAACTTTATCTTTATTTTTTTGTTTTATATTATTTAAAAATAAATTCTTATATAAGGAGGAATTAATGTGTAGAAATTATATAGTATTAGCTCATATATAGCAAATTTATAGCTAGTTTTAAAGAGAAGATTATTAATATCTTATATGAAATATTAACTTAATATATATTTATAAGATTATAAGATGTTATTTGGAAAATAATCTATAAACAAATAATTAGGAGGAATATAATGAAGACATTAGCATTAATATTAGCAGGTGGTAGAGGAACAAGGTTGGATATTTTATCAGAAAATAGAGCTAAGCCTAGTGTACCTTTTGCAGGTAAGTTTAGATTAATAGACTTTGCTTTAAGTAATTGTGTCAATTCTGGAATCTATGATATTGGAGTTTTAACACAATACTTACCATTATCATTAAATGATCATATTGGCATAGGAAAACCATGGGACTTAGATCGCAGAATGGGTGGAGTAACGATATTACAGCCTTATACTGGGAGAAAAGGTGGTTGGTATCAAGGTACTGCACATGCTGTTTACCAAAATATTAATTTCATTAAAAAGCATAATCCTAAATATGTAGTTGTTCTCTCTGGAGATCATGTATATAAAATGAATTATGATGAAATGATATCATTTCATACAGAAAAGAATGCAGATTTAACTATTGCAACTCAGAGGGTTGCTTGGGAAGATGCCCATCAGTTTGGAATTTTAGAAGCAAATAATAATATGCAGATTGTAGATTTTAAAGAGAAGCCTGAAAATCCACCTAGTAATTTAGCTTCAATGGGGATTTATGTCTTTACAGCAGATGTATTAATTGAGAAATTAGAGAGTTTCTGTGATCAGGAGAATTCTGATTTTGGTCATCATATTATTCCAGAGATGATTGAAAATAACAATGTATTTGCCTATGAATATAAAGGCTATTGGAAGGATGTTGGTACTCTTAAATCCTTCTGGGAAACAAATCTATCATTAACAGATCCATTACCAGAACTGAATTTATATGATAAGAATTGGCGGATTCATACAAGGACTGAAGAGGAACCACCTGTCAAGTTTGGAAGTAAAGGTAGAGCAATTGCAAGCCTTATCTCCAATGGTTCAATTATTAATGGGGTGGTAGAGAACTCTGTTATCTCTCCAGGAGTGATAATTGAAGAAGGGGCAGTAGTTAGAGATTCTATTATATTCAACAATACTATTGTTAAAAAAGATTCGATAGTATGTAAATGTATAGTTGATAAGGATGTAGTTGTTGGGGAAAATTGCCATATAGGGTTTGGGAATGATTATACTCCTAATTTAGAGAAATCAGATCTATTAACAAATGGCTTAACTGTGATAGCTAAAAAGGCTCATATTCCAGCTAATACTCAGATTGGACGTAATTGCAGGATTTTATCTTATGTGAATCACGATGATTTTCAAGATGAAATTGTTTCAAGTGGTAGTACTGTTAGACATGATACTAAAGATGAGGTTTATATGTTAAACGTAGTTAAATAATAGAATTTTTTATAAAGGAGATATTGCTAATATCAGCAATATCTCCTTTAATTTTATATTAAATTATATTAAATTTACCGGTTGTGTTAATTAAATTTAAATATCAATAGTGTATTTTTATGGGTATATTGCGACAATTTTCACACCTCATCCCCAACCCTTCTCCTACTCTTAGGAGAAGGGAGAAAAGTAAAAGAGAAAAAGTTTACCCTCTTATTAGTTAAGGAGAGACTGGTTGTGTACGAAGAGTAATTGAACTGTATTACTCGTAGGGGGATTAAGGGGTGAGGTGTGAGGTTTTGAACTTAATTTTTAACTATAAAAGTGTGATAATATCTCTCTATTGTATCAGTTCTCATACTAGCACAACGCGTTAAATTTTAATGATTTTAGGCTGTTGAATAACCAAATTTCACAAATGTTAAAATGAAAAAGTCGCCCGTTTCTGGTATCATGTAAGTGCAAACAAACAAATCCCAGAAAGGACGACTAACATGATTATACCCTTTGATGAACTAAAAGAAAACCCATTTAATAAACTTTGTGATAAATTAAGTATTATTTATAACCACTCTGTTTCATCTTCTGATGAAACAAGAAGTGGTAGACCTAAGAAATACGCAGATTTACAGATAATAAAGTTTAAATTATACATGGTTATGAATAAAATCTATTGCTTAAGAGAATTAGAATGGAAACTATCTAGCCACCCTATAGCTCGTAGTATAATTGGTTTAGCAAAGGTTCCAGATCATTTAAGATTCTGCATTAGGTTTAATAAAATTGAAAATAGAGATTTCGATAAATTATATAAGATGGTTGTTCTATTATTGAATCCTGATACTAGAATATGTTCTATTGATAGTACTGATTTAAGAAGTTCTCAATATGACTCACAAGCTAAAAGTGGTCCATCAACTAGATTAGGTTTTTACAAAGGATATAAGTTGCACCTAATTTGTTCAAATGATTCTATTCAATTATCTTTTGAGATCACTACAGCCAATGTGTATGATAATACTTATAGTTGTTGTAAAAAATTAATTGATGAAGATAATGGCATTATAACCAATATTTTTCCTTGGAATAGATAAATTAAAAGGGTATTTCTGAAATTTAAAAGTTTAACTCAAATTAATTATTCAACAAGTTATAATTTATNGATCATTTAAGATTCTGCATTAGGTTTAATAAAATTGAAAATAGAGATTTCGATAAATTATATAAGATGGTTGTTCTATTATTGAATCCTGATACTAGAATATGTTCTATTGATAGTACTGATTTAAGAAGTTCTCAATATGACTCACAAGCTAAAAGTGGTCCATCAACTAGATTAGGTTTTTACAAAGGATATAAGTTGCACCTAATTTGTTCAAATGATTCTATTCAATTATCTTTTGAGATCACTACAGCCAATGTGTATGATAATACTTATAGTTGTTGTAAAAAATTAATTGATGAAGATAATGGCATTATAACCAATATTTTTCCTTGGAATAGATAAATTAAAAGGGTATTTCTGAAATTTAAAAGTTTAACTCAAATTAATTATTCAACAAGTTATAATTTATATAATTAAGCGAATTTCATAAAAATAAACGCTGTTCTAAAATTATTTTTCCTTATGGAGAAATTGATTTTGAAATTTGCTTAATTAATAAGTTCTTCTTGCAAAAAGAACTTATGTATGCTATTTTATTAGTAATAAGAACAAATATTGTTAGTACTCGTATAATATCGAGAATAAGGCTTGATAGTTTCTGCCAGATGGCCATAAACTATCTGACTACGAGTGGAAGTGTACCTAAAAGACAGTTTACAGTTGATAGTTAGCAGTGTACAGTTAAGAGCCATAAAAAATTAGAGTAATTGTTAAAAGTCTTTAACTTTGTGGTCTTAACTGTATACTGTAAATTGTACACTATACACTGAAGTTTAAGAGGTATTGATACATCTGTATTATCCAGTAGAAAAAAACCCAGATGGATAGCTTTCACTTATAAAGGTGGAGTGGTACAATATAAGCGAATTTAATAAAAATAAACGCTGATATTTTAAGGTTTTTTAGCTATACAAAAAAGACTTCACCCTATTTTTGTCGAATACATTGAGTACCTACATAAAAAAGTTTTTAAGATTCTAGGGAGTAACTATACCTAAAAATAAGTTACATTTTTTTACAATTGATTTTAATGGTATTATTTATCTAGTTTTAGATAAAAGTTTGATAAATTCATAGTTCTAAAATTATTTTTCCTTATGGAGAAATTGATTTTGAAATTTGCTTATATCAGAAAAGAACTTTGATGAAGGTATATTTATAATTACAAATTAAATTTTTAAATACATCAATGAGGGGGAAGATAAACTATGAAATTAAAGCAAAGTTTTAAAACAAAGTTGATCTTAATTCTTATTACAGTACTGGTGGTAATTATTTTAAGTACAAGCTATATTTATGTTAGTAGAAACAAAAAATATGTAGAAGAAACTGCTTATAAGACTAATATGGCACTTTCCCAAAATTTGACTAAAATAGTAGATAATAATTTGGAAAATATCAAGAATATGATGACTGTATTATCGAAGATTGATTTAATTACGCAAATGGAGATTAATTATAATCTGGATAATTTATTAAAAGAAGTGGTTAAAGAGTATCAGGCAATATCACAAATATACATGATGAATAAATCTGGGATGCAAATTTATAAAACGTCAGGAGTTTTAGGAGATAGGTCGGATAGAGAGTATTTTCAAAAAGCAATTAAGGGAGAGGCTAATTATTCTGATGTAATTATTTCAAAAAGTGAAAAAGTACCAATTATAGTATCTGCTGTACCAATTAAGAGAGATGGAGAGGTAGTAGGAGTATTAGGTGCAAGTATCGATTTAACTTTTGTAAGTGATTTAGCTGCTAAGACTAAGTCTGGAGAGACAGGATATGGATATGTAGTGGATAGAAATGGTAGGGTAATTGCCCATCCTGACAAAGAACTTGTAGATAAAATGGCTGATTTATCTAATTTAGCTCCTGTTAAAGAAGTAATAAAGGGTAAACAAGGAAAGAGTGAATATACTTTTAAAGGAGAAGATAAACTAGCATCCTATGTTCCTACCCAAAAAGCTGGCTGGGGTATTATAGTTCAATTGCCTGCTAAAGAAGCATTTGTAAAGGTTAAAGAGGACAAAATATTTGCAATAATTATGATCATAATCTCAGTTGTAATAGCAGTGGCAATAGCATGGTACTTAGCTAGATACATAACTAACCCATTAATTGAAGCAATGAATTTTGCTCAAAAGATTGCTGCAGGTAAGTTAGATGTAAAGCAAATTGGTAGTAAATCAGAAGATGAATTTGGTAAATTAACAGAGGCACTTAATACAATGCATGATAGTTTACGAGAGGTTATGATTGATTTAGTGAAAATAATAGAGAATTTATCAGCTTATAGTGAGGAGTTATCGGCATCTGCTGAAGAAGGAAATGCTACTATAGAGACAACTAATCACCTTATTGAGGATATGTCAGCAAGTATTCAACAAATCTCTGCTAGTGCTCAAGAAGTAACGAGTTTTGCTCAAGAGTCTGCTTCTCAAACAGAAGTTGGAGGAGAAAATGTTCGAGATACAATAGAAGGCATGAAAGAAATTAATAAAGCTGTTAAAGAAGCTGTTAAAGCAATTAATGATTTAGTAACTAATTCAACAGAGGTAGAAAAGATTATAGAGTTGATTACTAATATAGCTGATCAGACTAATTTACTTGCTCTAAATGCTGCTATTGAAGCTGCTAGAGCTGGAGAACATGGACAAGGTTTTTCAGTTGTAGCAGAGGAGATAAGGGCCTTAGCAGAAGAGAGTGCTAAAGCAACTAATGAGATAGCTGACTTGATTAAAAAGATACGAAAAAAATCAGATGTTGGTTTAAAAGCTGTTAAAGAAGTAGAGGTTAGGGCAAAGGAAGGAGAAGCACTTGCAGAACAGACAGGAGAAGTATTTGTTCAAATTGAAGAATCAAGTGAAGAAACGTCTGCTCATATTCAACAGACAGCAGCATCAACACAGAGTTTAGCAGAAAGAAGCGATGAAATTATGAGTGCATCACAAAATATTAGAAATATGTCAAGTGAAATAACCAATTCATCTCAGGAGTTAGCTGAAATGGCACAACAGTTACAGAATTTAATTAATAGATTTGAAATATAAACTGTAATTAGCAGTTATAATTAAGCAGATAGCAGCTTATTTTAAGCTGCTATCTGCTTTTTTAGTTTAAGGTGCTAACAACAACAAATTAGAGCTTTAAATTTTAAACAGAAAAGAGCAAATTGGGATTAAAAGTGGGAATTAGCTGTGGAGTAGCTGTTGTTGTATATCCTTTAAAATCTTATAGATCTTTAGGAGGTGACAAATGTTGATATAGCAAGGGTTTAGAGAAAAGTAAAGGGAGAAATTAAGGAGATAAAAGGAGAGATTAAGGAAATAAGGGGCAAAATAAAATAACTATACTCGTATTAAAGAGAAAAAGGATTGATAAACTCCCTAAGTAGTGGTACAATATAAGCGAATTTCATAAAAATAAACGCTGATATTTTAAGGTTTTTTAGCTATATAAAAAAGACTTGACCCCATTTTTGTCGAATACATTGAGTACCTACACAGAGTACCTACACAAAAAAATGTTTTTAAGATTCTAGGGAGTAACTATATCCAAAAACAAGTTACATTTTTTTGCAATTGATTTTAATGGTATTATTTATCTAGTTTTAGATAAAAGTTTGATAAATTCATGGTTCTAAAATTATTTTTCCTTATGGAGAAATTGATTTTGAAATTTGCTTAATTAATAATTTCTTCTTGCAAAAAGAACTTATGTATGTTATTTTATTAGTAATAAGGATAAATATTGCTAGTACTCGTATAATATTGAGAATAAGGCTCGAGAGTTTCTACCAGATGGCCGTAAACTATCTGACTACGGGTGGAAGTGTACCTAGGGTTCCGCACTAGGAGAGTGTACAATTGATAGTGGACAGTGTATAGTTAAGATATTAAAATCAAATTCTTAACTGTAAACTGTAAATTGTAAACTGCTCTTGTGGCAGGTCCAAGCGGTACAGATACATCTTGTATTACACCAGAGGGATAAAAACCCAGATGGGTAGGTTTCACTTGTAAAGGTGAAGTCTATCTATCTGGGTTTTTTGTATTTTTGATAACTGAAATTTGAACTAGTAATTATACTAATTATTAATTGAAATAATGGGAGGAAGTAGAATGGAATTGTTAAAGACAAAAATTAAGGAAGATGGAAAGTTAATTGGATCAAATATTCTAAAAGTTGATTCCTTTTTAAATCACCAAATAGATCCTGAATTGATGGCAGAGATAGGAAAAGAGTTTGCTCGTCGCTTTGAGCAAGAAGATATTACCAAGGTTTTAACGATTGAAGCTTCAGGGATTGCAGTGGCTTTAATGGTAGGATTAGAGTTAGGTGTGCCAGTACTTTTTGCTAAAAAGAAGAAGGCATCTACTATGGATGGCAAAGTCTATACTGGTAAGGTAAAATCCTTTACTAAGAATCAAGTCTATGATATAAGTGTATCTTCTAAATATTTAAATGAAGGTGATAATGTCTTAATCATTGATGATTTTTTAGCCATGGGTCAAGCTTCACAGGGGTTGATAGAGATTGTTGAAAATTCTCAGGCTAAGTTAGCAGGAGTGGGAATTGTAATCGAAAAAGGCTTCCAGCCTGGTGGTAAGCAGTTACGGAAGCAAGGGATTAGAGTGGAGTCCTTAGCTATTATTGAAAGTTTAGAAGATAATCAGATTATCTTCTCATAATGGTAGATTTACCTTTACTTATGTTTTTAAAATTTAAATTATAATTATATTAGGAGGAAATAAGATGGGTCAAGAGTTAGTGTACCAAGAGGAATTTATTAATGAACTAGAGTCTAATCAGACAAAAGAAAGTGAATTATCCTATGGAGTTGAAGATAGACCAGAGTTAAAGGTTGCTATTCCTTTGGCTATTCAGCATATTGTGGCGGCATTTAGTGGAATAGTAGCTGTACCTTTAGTAGTCGGTGGTGTATTAGGTCTAACTCCAGTAGAGATGGGATATTTGGTTAGTGCTGCTTTATTTATGGCTGGATTGGCTACCTTTATTCAGGCTAAGGGCTTTGGGAAGATAGGTTCTAAATTACCTTGTATAATGGGAACTGATTTTACCTTTGTTGGTCCTTCGATAGCTGTTGGGAGTACTATGGGGTTACCAGGGATTTTTGGAGCAACCTTATTGGCTGCACCAATTGAGATGATTATTAGCAAGTTCTTTCCTAAAATTAAAAAGTTCTTCCCCCCAGTGGTAACTGGGTGTGTTGTAACTTTAATTGGATTGACAGTTTTACCAGTAGGAATTGATTGGGCTGCTGGTGGTTTTGGAGCAGCAGATTATGGTAGTTTACAGAATATTGGTGTATCTTTAGCGGTTTTAGCAGTAATTGTTTCATTGAACCAATTTGGTAAAGGTTTTTGGAGTTCTGCTGCTATCTTAATAGGTATTGTATTTGGATATATTATCTCTTATCCAATGGGAATGTTAGATTTCTCTGCTGTTGAGCAAGCAGCATTAATTAACTTACCAATGCCTTTTAAATATGGAGTAGCTTTTAGTCTAACAGGCTTTTTAGCTTTTATTCCAGCTTATCTAGTAACTAGTGTGGAGACTGTTGGAGATTTATTGGCTGTTGGTGAGGCTTGTAATAAGGAGTTAGAGAGTGAGGATATCTCTAAAGGTCTAATGGCTGATGGTGTAGGTAGTATGTTGGCTGGAGTTTTTGGGGCTGGTCCTAATACTTCTTTTAGCCAAAATGTTGGAATCATCCCATTAACAGGGGTAGCTAGTAGATTTGTAGTTATCTTAGCTGGGATTATCTTAATGATTTTAGGTATCTTCCCTAAGCTAGGGGCATTGATTGCCATTATGCCTAACCCAGTATTGGGTGGAGCAGGGATTGTAATGTTTGGAATGATAGCTGCTAGTGGAATTAAAGTATTACATGATGCAGATCTTAATAGAAGGAATCTATTGATTATTGCTATCTCTTTGGGCTTAGGTTTAGGTGTAGTTGTGAGACCAGATATTTTAAGTCATCTACCAAAAGAATTAAATACCTTCTTCCAATCAGGGATTACTACAGGAACTTTAACAGCATTGTTATTGAATATCTTCCTTCCAGAGATGGAAGAATAGAACATAAGTACAAAAAGACTCCAATAAAAGTGGAGTCTTTTTTTATTGACAAAGCCTTACTTTAAGCATATAATTAATTTAGATATTTAGACAATTATCTAATTATCTAATAAAATTAATTATTAACTATCAATTTAAAAGTAAGATTGATACAATATCTTTACAGGTAAGAGCAATTAGCTATTAGTCAGCAATCATTAAAAAGGAAAGGTGGAAAGAATGTGCCTTTGAATTTTGACAAGACTTTTAAAGCTTTAGCTGATGGAAATCGGCGTAAGATATTAATACTATTAAAGGAGAAGGATTTAACTGCTGGAGAGATAGCAGAGAGGTTTAGTATCAGTAAGCCTTCTATTTCACATCACTTGAAGATACTAAAGAATGCAGATTTGGTAGATGATAGAAGAGAAGGACAACAGATATATTATTCTTTGAAGATGACCGTTTTTCAAGAGATAATGAATGGCTTTCTTAATATATTTGAAGGAGAGGATAGCGATGAATAAATTTAATATTAAACGAGATCTTTATGCAATTATTATCTTATTACTAGGGCTAGGAATTGTGCTCTGGGCTTATCCACAGTTACCTGAGCAGATACCATCACATTGGAACATGAGAGGAGAAGTTGATGGTTATACTGCTAAACCCTTTGGTGCTTTTATGAACCTCTTAATTGGAGTGGCAGTTTACTTAGGATTTTATTTTTTGGCTAAAATAGACCCTTTGAAGGATAATTATAATCGCTTTAATAGGGGATATCTATTAATTAGAGATACCATTATCACCTTTTTTGTGATTCTTAATCTAATGCCAGTCTTATCTGGATTAGGTTATATTAAAGATGTTAGTAGGTCTATCTTTATTTTATTCTCATTATTGATGATATCTATGGGTAATTATATGCCTACCTTCAAACGAAATTGGTTTTTGGGAATTAAGACCCCATGGACCGTATCTAGTGAGGAGGTCTGGAATCATACTCATCGAATAGGTGGAAAGTTATTTATGCTAGGAGGTCTATTGGGGTTAATAGAGAGTATCTTTATGGATAGCACTTATTTATTCTTAATAGGTGTAATTGGAGCCTCTTTAGGAAGTACAATTTATTCTTATTGGTTATACAAAAAGATAGGTGATTAAGGGTTATAAATGAAGCTAGCCAGATACAATATCTGGCTAGCTTTAGTTATTATTGTGTCCAAACAGCCCATTCATTACCAGAAGCTCGAAGAGTCCAACCTGAACCAGGGTTCCAATCACCAGGACCAATCTTTACTGCTAAGCTACTATTAATTATTGCTGCATATTTACTACTATCTGCTACTTGAATACTTACAGGGCTTGTAGAGGTAATACCTTTTTCTTTTCTAAGGCTGATTAAGGTTTTAATCTTTGATTGTAAATCATTACCCCAGTCAAAGTAGTGAGGCCAATATACACAAGGTGTTCCAGGATGAGTTAAGATATAAGCATATCCTTGCTCTACCTTACTCATTTCAAAAGGCCAATGCTCTTGACCACCATCTGGTGAAGGTCCTGTATCATGGTTATCGATGAAGGTAACTGACATTTCAGGCCACCAGCCAATCGCTCCAATTGGATTTCCACTAGAATCCTGTAATCTCCAGTACTCGCTTTGTGAAGTTGCAAGCATTAGCTGCCATTTTGTAGTAAAGTCAAAGGCTGTTGATTTTGCTCCTGTAGCATCAATCCAATCCATTAATTTTTGTCTATGGTAATTTACATTATCACCTGAAGCATAGTAATCACCAGTGATATCTGGCCATAACTCACCAACAGAGAAGTAAGGTGAGGTAGCATCATTATAGATTCCATTATAGTAACCAGAGTAACCTTTGACATAATCATAACGCCATCCCTTAAATCCAACATCATCTTTTAGCCAATTCATCCAATATTTAATCTCTGATTGGACATCATAATAGGTGTGATCAAGGTCACGACCTGCAGCATAACTATCACCTGTATCATAGTTTCCTGTTCCCTGACCCCATTCATCATCACTAGTTACTGCCTTAGCATTATCATCAAAGGCGGGATTACTAAAGTCAGCCCAATCTGTTGTCCCAACTCTATGGTTAATAACGATATCTGCGATAGGTTTTATTCCTCTGTTGTTCATTGCACTTACAGCTGCTCTAAGTTGAGCCTCAGTACCATGATCAGAGTCTAAATTATACCATTCATTAGGTAGATAACCTGTTCCTCCAGTAGATTTTGATACAGGTGGGAACCAAACCATAGTAAAGCCTGCATCACTGATTGCATCAGCATTATTTGTGATGATATTCCAAGTTCCATACTGCCATGAGTTCCAATGAAAACCTTGAAGGATTACATCACTTCCTGATCCAGAATAAGCAGCTTCAACAGGAGTGATTGTTGTAGAGAACAATAAAGAAAAACAAATTACTAGTAACAATAATATTCTTTTAAGCTCTTTCAGCCTCATCATATAACCTCCTTGTTTAATTAAAAAGTATTTTACTAACAGAAATTGAATCTAATAAACCCTCGATACAAATGCTAACTGATAAAGAAGTACTTAACTAAACTTTAATAATCACCCCCTTCTAAAAATGTTTAAAATATTTTGAAAATTAACCCTAAAAGATAAGAAGTGCTAACTTTAACTTAGTTAAATGCTGTGAATAATTTTTAATTATTTCTGTATATAGAATCTATAAAATTAAATTTCTATAGTTCCATAAAAATACCTTCTATCTAAGCTACCTATAAATTTCCACTTTGATTGTGGAAATTTTAGACTATAGACAATTGGAAAGTGTATTTATATGGAAGTTATGATCAAACTAGATAGGTGAAATCTACTTTACCTATCTAGTTTGATGTTTTAGGATAAATTATATTTAAATATTATTGTGTCCAAACAGCCCATTGATTGCCAGAAGCACGAAGAGTCCAACCTGAACCAGGGTTCCAGTCACCAGGACCGATCTTTACTGCTAAACTATTATTGACTATTGCTGCGTATTTATTACTATCTGCTACTTGAATACTTACAGGGCTTGTAGAGGTAATACCTTTCTCTTTTCTAAGGCTGATTAAGGTTTTAATCTTTGATTGTAAATCATTACCCCAGTCAAAGTAGTGAGGCCAATATACACAAGGTGTTCCCGGATGAGTTAAGATATAAGCATATCCTTGCTCTACCTTACTCATTTCAAAAGGCCAATGCTCTTGACCACCATCTGGTGAAGGTCCTGTATCATGGTTATCGATGAAGGTAACTGACATTTCAGGCCACCAACCAATCGCTCCAATTGGATTTCCACTAGAATCCTGTAATCTCCAGTATTCGCCTCGTGAAGTTGCTAGCATTAATTGCCATTTTGTAGTAAAGTCAAAGACTGTTGATTTCTGATTTGTAGCATTAATCCAATCCATCAATTGCTGTCTATGGTAATTTACATTATCACCTGAAGCATAGTAATCCCCAGTTATATCTGGCCAATACTCACCAACAGAGAAGTAAGGTGAGGTAGCATCATTATAGATTCCATTATAGTAACCAGAGTAACCTTTGACATAATCATAACGCCATCCCTTAAATCCAACATCATCTTTTAGCCAATTCATCCAATATTTAATCTCTGATTGGACATCATAATAGGTGTGATCAAGGTCACGACCTGCAGCATAACTATCACCTGTATCATAGTTTCCTGTTCCCTGACCCCATTCATCATCACTAGTTACTGCCTTATTATTATCATCAAAGGCAGGATTACTAAAATCAGCCCAGTCTGTTGTACCGACTCTATGATTGATAACAATATCTGCAATAGGTTTAATCCCCCTATTATTTAATTCACTAACGGCTGCTCTAAGTTCAGATTCACTTCCACGCTTTGAATTAAGGTTATACCATTCATTAGGTAAATAACCATTATCATCTGCAGAAGCTGAAACTGGTGGTAACCAGACCATAGTAAAGCCTGCATCACTGATTGCATCAGCATTATTTGTGATGATATTCCAAGTTCCATACTGCCATGAGTTCCAATGAAAACCTTGAAGGATTACATCACTTCCTGATCCAGAATAAGCAGCTTCAACAGGAGCAGTTAGTGTAGAAAGCAATAAAGCAGAACAGACTATGAACAACAATAATACTCTTTTAATTTCTCTAATTCTCATCATATAGACCTCCTTGTTTAGTTAAATAATTATGGTCCAACATAATTTAGAGTGAATCAAGCCATCCATACAATTTTTAATTGATAAAAAAGCTTTAATAAATTAGAATCATCAATCACCCTCTTATAAAATTATTTTTATATTCTAAAATTAGCTCTAAGAATTAATAGGAACTAATTTTAAAATCGAAAATTCTTAGTTAGGTGATATAAAAAAACGACTATTTATTTCGTATAAAATCCATAAAATAAAACTTATGTAAATTTAATTTCGGCACTCATCACTAAAACCCTTTTTATACATATTATATATAATTTTCCACTTGATTTGTGGCAAATTAAAACTATCTAAATCTTTTAAAATCAGGACAGATGCTTTAATATCCTAAGATAAGGAGGTAAAGTGCCAAGTTCAAGATTTCCCCATTAAACTTCTTCTAGAATTTGATGTTATAATTTCTTACTTATTCCGGGTTATAATTAGAATTTAGATAATTATAAAAGGTGAATTATTAACATAAAAAAGCCTATGCATTATGCATAGGCTTGGATTGATGTAAGAGTGACTAATTATTTTTTACAAATACTATATAATTATAATTTTCCTGTTAATTTATCTTTAAGTTTCTTAAGCTCAATCTCCTTTAAACCTAATCTACTTTTAAAATAATCTTCTATCAATTTGGTTAAATTATCTTTAAATTCTGACCCTAACATTGCCACAAAAGCATATTCAAGAAGTCTTTCATCACGATATTCGCCAATTCCCATCTTGTTAGACTCTTGATAATCTTTAACTACTTCTTCCCAACTAGCATCCATTAAGGCTGCTAAAATAGCAACTATAACTCCAGTTCTATCAGTCCCAATTCTACAGTGGACTAGGAAAGGAGCTTTATTACTATCATCAAGGATGAAATTAGCAACCTTTTTAACTAAATTAGCAAATTCATCACTATCTGCAATATAGTAAAAAACATCATAATTATGACCTTTATTTGTAAATATTGTATTATTATTTAAAATTAAATCGTTATAATAAGGAAATTTATTAAATATATGCTCATCTGTATCTGATAAATTGATAATAGAGTTAATTTTGTTATTTGATATTAATTCTTGGGCAGCCATTAAACGTTTTTCTTCTAAAGGATGATCAGCTCTGGATTCTTTTAAAGGATGATAAGATCTATATAGAATATCTTCTCCTAAGGAACCTAAGTTAACAGATCTAAAGTTAGCTAACTCTTCATCAGAACTGTAGTTAGTTTTGTACTCTTTAATTTGAGAATTTATTTCTTTAATTTTATTGGTAGTACTCTCGTCTAAATGGATAATGTGCTTGTACCCTCCACTGTGGCTATCATAAAATTTATCTTCAAAAGAGAGTTCCTCTACTGCATCTAAATAGTACTGATCATTGACTACAAATCTAAATTCACCTTGTCCTGAATTACCTGGAATATCAACTTCACTGATTTTTTTATCTAATATCCATAGCTCATCAGTGATCTTTTCTAAGTTCCACAGATTCTTCCATGCTGTAAAGCTGGCATTCAAAGCTACCTCTTTTATTATAATATCATCATCCAACTGCTTACCTTGATAAAGGTTTTTATCAAAGATAAAGGTTATTTTATCATCTTCTAAAGAATAACCTTTCATTTTATCATCTTTTCCAATATCTATCTTAATTTCAATCATCTCCTTTAATAAAATTAAAGCTATTACTTATATATTAAATATAAATCCTTTAAATCCTTGTCTAGAAGTCTAATCTTTTTATAGAACACTAAATTATTGTTGCTACTATAATGATTTATTACATTAGATAACTGATAGAGGTTAATGGGGATATTGCGACAGTTTAGTAATCAGTGACGAGTGACGGGAAATGAGTAAAAATCTCCTCTTGTCATTTGTTACTCATCACTCGTTACTGACCTAATATCTATTATATCAAGTTCTACTTAACAATCACTTATTGTTTACACAAAGTCAGATGGATGGGCTAGCTATATAATATAAGATAAAAGAATATGCAGGTAATTAAGCTGATTTAAAGAAATAATAAATATAATTAACTAGTCGATAATAAGGAGGAAGAGATGATTAAACATATTGTAATGTGGAAGATGAGAGAGGAAGCAGAAGGAGCAAATAAAAAAGCGAATATTGAAAAGATGAAATCGATGTTAGAGGCTTTAGAAGATAAGATAGAAGAGATTCAAGCTTTTGAAGTAGGAGTTAACTATAATGATTCTGAAGCTGCCTACGATCTACTCCTATACTCAGAATTTGAAGATAAGGATGCTTTAGCTAGATATCAAGTACATCCAGACCATGTGAAGGTTGCTGAATTTGTAAGAAAGGTGGCCAAGGATAGAGCAGTAGTAGATTATGAGTTATAAAGTTATTATAAGAGCATAGTTGATTATTTTTAGGGTGAAGGTTCTCTTCACCTTTATATATTTAATTATTAATTAAAATGGAATTACATAAAGTTCTTCTCCTTCACTCCACTCAGCATAAAGAACATCATCAAAACGGTGGATATTATTATTAAGTAATTCTTGCTCTAGCCATTCCTTATTTAGATTATGTTTATGAAGGTTTTCCCATAATACTTGACCATCACTGATTAAAATAATCGGTAACTTTACACTCTGACTAGGTATATTTAAATCCTTGCGCATTGTCTGTTCATAGTCAGATTTTTTTAAAATAGATAATTCACCATCAGTCTCTAAAATAGCATATTCAACTTCCTTGAGAGAAAAAATACCTTCTTGTCTAAGTAGAGAACGTAATTGGGTAATATTCATTCGCGTTTCTTTTAATTTTTTATAATCAATTTGGCCTTCTCGGATTACCATTGCTGGATTTCCAGATATAAATTTTCTTAATTTAATAAATTTTTGCTCAATTAATTGAACACCAAACATTAATAGTCCCCATAATGATAGGGTATATAAGATATACAGGAAATTAACTTCAGGATCATATATTGCATTTCCTAAGAGTTCTCCTAAAACAATAGAGAATATAAAGTCAAAGGCTGTAAGCTGTCTAATCTGTCTTCTACCTAATAATTTTGTAAGAAGAAATAAAGTTATAAAGCCAATTAGTAGGTCAATAGTAATAGATTTAAGTTCCATAGTTACCTCCTTTGGTATTGAATCATTTTCGCTTATTATGTTTTGCCAAATAGAGATTAATTAAACATTTTAATTATAGATAGACTAAATTTATATTAAAAAAGATTATAAAGGGGATAAGATAAATATTTAGAAATAAATTTTATATTAAGCTTTAATTAAGATGGTAAGTAGAATAGCTACTAAGAAGATTACTAAATCCATTGTTTCAACTAGGAGGAACTATGATAATTAGGAAACATTATAAAAGTTTAAAAGCAATTTCTAAAAATACCAAACTCGTCCATACTTATTTTCCTAGAAAATATAATTTTTCTCCATATCAAGCCTGCCAGCATCGATGTAAATATTGTGATGGAAGGGCTGATAAATATTATGTGGAGGGGGACTTTGAAAGGGATATAGTTATTAGAGATAATCTCCCTCAATTATTATAAGAGGAGCTGCCAAAGCTTAGACAAAGGGGTACAATATCAACTCTTCAGGGGTCAGTGACCCTTATCAACCTGTTGAATCCCAAGAGAAAATCATGTCCCAAGTAGCAGAGATTCTAACTAATTATGATTGTTAGTCTCTATTATGAGTAAATCCTCTTTAATCTTGAGGGATATTGACTTATGGGAAAGGGTAGATCAAAAGAGTAGGATTTCTCTGACCTTCTTAGATGATAAGCTACGACAGATATTTGAACCACAGGCTAGTAGTGTAAAGAAGAGGTTAGAAACGATTAAAGCTTTTAAGGAGAGAGGAATGTATGTTGGGGTTTTGGCTATGCCTTTTATCCCTTATATCTCTGATAGTAAAGAAGAATTATTATCTTTAGCAGATAAATTAGCAGAACTTGAAGTCGATTTTGCATTACCAGGGAATTGACTTTAAGACCTGGAAGACAGAAGGGTATCTTTATGAGTATAATTAAGGATGAATTTCCTCAATACCTCAATAGTTATAAAAAATTGTACAGAGAGAATCACCAATCTGGCTTAGCTAGTCCTTATAGGAATAAATTAAATCAAAGCTTTAAGCAAATATTCTCTCAAGTTCCTATGGCAGTTCCTCATTATCTATATCAGAAGCGATTTCCTTTATATGATGAGCTTTATATTCTATTAAAGCATATGAAGGAACTATACTTTAGAAAGGGAATTGATACGGCTAACCTAGAAGAGTCTTCACAAAGATATACTAAATGGTTATTGGCTGAGAAGAAAGATTTTAATCGACGAAGGTGAATTTGATAATATAATTAAAAATAATAAATTAACTAGATTTGTTAAAGAAGTTCTTTTAAAGAGAAGAACCTTTAATTATCTTAAATTAAGATTAGATTAATAAAAAGCATCCATTTGGATGCTTTTGTAATTCTAACTAGTAATTCAATCAGCAAGTGAGTATATTTCTACTCTTATTGTGAGATATATCACAACACTAAGAAGATAGATATGGTATCATCAGATTGTGAAAGTGAGAACAAGAACTAATTGGTTTTTAGTTAGGAATATGCTATTTTTTATAGAATTAAATTTTTTATTAAACTAGTGTCAATTTTCACAAAGTGATTAAATAATAAGGGAGAGATGAAGATGTTTAAAGAGACAACTGACAAAGTAGCTATAGCTGCTAAGAAGAAAGTGGAATTTATGAACAATGACTTGTCTAGATACTTTGTGCTATCTATGCTTGCAGGAGCTTTTGTAGGCTTGGGGATTATGTTAATCTTCTCTATTGGAGCACCATTAAAGGCGGCAGGTTCTCCGATGGTTAAGACTATAATGGGAGCAAGTTTTGGTGTAGCTTTAACCTTGGTTATCTTTGCAGGTTCTGAACTATTTACAGGAAATAATTTAATAATGACAGTTGGTTGGTTATCTGGAGAAGTAAGAATTAAAGATGTATTTAAATTATGGTTCTGGTGTTACTTAGGTAATTTAGTTGGGTCTATTGGAGTTGCTTGGTTAATTTTTAAGACTGGATTGATTAGTAATGCTCCAACATCTACATTAATTTTAGGGGCAACAGCCGGAAAGATGAATGCACCAATCTCTGAGTTATTCTTTAGAGGTATTTTGTGTAATATGTTAGTTACTTTGGCAATCTGGATGGGGATGAAAGCTAAAAATGAAGTATCTAAATTAATTCTAATTTTTTGGTGTCTATTTGCTTTTATCGGTAGTGGATTTGAACATAGTGTTGCTAATATGACCTTATTAGCAATGGGATTATTTATTCCAGGTCATCCTGAAACAATTGCAGTTGCAGGATATTTTAGAAATCTAATACCTGTAACCTTAGGAAATATGGTTGGTGGAGCAATATTAATTGGAGCAGTATACTTCTATGTCTCAAATAGTTCTCAAAGCTTAAAAGTTGAGCAAGAAGCTAAGAAAATGGCCTAATTTAATATGATTTAAAGAAGAAAGCTAGTTTAAACTAGCTTTCTTTTTGATTATTTGAAATTTTTAGAAGGATTCATTTTATTTTTATCTAATATTTATTAAGGATAATCCTAGATTGAAGCTATGTCTTATCAATTAAGGAGCTAAAAATATAAGAATTGCTAGATAGATTCAGAGAGGGGAAAATTATGGAGTACAAAATGATTGCAATGGATATGGATGATACATTATTAACAGATGATCAGAAGATTTCAGAGAAGACTAAAGAGGCTATTATGGAGGCTCAAAAATCTGGTACTACTATTGTGTTAGCTTCAGGTCGTCCTACTTATGCTATGAAAAAATTTGCTAAGGAGCTAAATCTTAAAGAGTACGGAGGCTATATCTTATCTTATAATGGTTCAATTGTGATCGATTGTGCTAAGGATGAGGTAATCTTTGAAAACTGCCTATCACAAGAGTTGGCTTTAGAGTTACATAAGATCAGTCAAGAGCATCAGGTTTTTTATCATACTTATATTGGTGATGATATTATAACTACTAAGAATAACAAGTATACAGAGATTGAGTATGACTTAACTGGGATGGAGATTATTGAAGTTGAAGATTTAGCAGATAAGGTTAGATCAAATCCAGTTAAGGCTTTAATGTTGGAAGAGCCAGCTTATCTTAAAGAGGTAGAAGATCGACTTCGTCCACTTTTAGAATCAAAGGTTAACTTGTTTCGTTCAAAACCATTTTTCCTTGAGTTTACTGCTAAAGGGGTTGATAAGGGGGCTATGTTAGCAAAATTAGCGGATCGTCTAGGGGTTAGACAAAATCAAGTAATTGCTATTGGTGATGGTTATAATGATTTAACTATGATCCAATATGCAGGATTAGGTGTTGCTGTAGATAATGCTAATGATCAGCTTAAGAAAGAAGCAGACTATATTACTACAAGTAATATGGAGGGTGGAGTTGCTAAAGTAATTGAGGAGTTTATTTTCGCTAAGAGATCAATTGCTTAATGGATAAAATTAATTAAAACAGTTTACTGTAATTACAGTAAACTGTTTTTTTATTTTCTGTGTGGAGTTTGATATCAGATTATGGTGATAAAGCGACACTTTGATACCTCATCCCCTAACCCCTTC
The DNA here is from genome assembly GCF_001693735.1 of Orenia metallireducens. Lineage (GTDB taxonomy): Bacteria > Bacillota > Halanaerobiia > Halobacteroidales > Halobacteroidaceae > Orenia > Orenia metallireducens. The sequence goes on along the minus strand of NZ_LWDV01000009.1, from coordinate 789,102 downwards.
TCCTACCTTAGGAGAAGGAGGACAAAATCTTTTTGTTCCCTCTCCTAAGGTAGGAGAGGGCTAGGGTGAGGTTTGAAATTTTAAATTTATTTCTTAATTTTCAACTTTATACTATACACTGAGTTCTAAAAGTGTCTAAATATCAATCTATTGTAGCAGTTTTTCTATTAGTACAGGAGGGGATATAAACAAGTGGGATAAATGATAACCATTATTATTTACCTTAAAAGTGAGATTAATCACAACATTAAAAGAGATGATATGATACTATATAGTTGTGAAGAAAAGAACAATCTTTTTAAAAATGAGTTTAAATTTTTTTAAAATATATAGTGTTTATTTTCACAAAATAAGGAAATAAACTTTGATATTATAAATTTTAGTGGTGGTGATGGTAAAGTACTTGCTAATGTGAGTTTTATCACAAACTTCAACTTAAAATTATGCTAGGATAAAGAATAAGTGTAAAGCTGTCGAGTGCTTAATGAATTAATTCACAATCGAGGTTGAGTTTGAAAAAATCAAAGGGTAGGTGAAAGTGTATGTCATACAGAGTAAAAAGAAGTGAATTTGATGATATTTTAAGTAAGTTGCAAGAGGACTATAAAATCTATGCTCCGACTAGAAAAAAAGATAAAGGAACCTTTTCAGATACTGATTTGGTACTTTATGATAGAGTAAGCTCTTTAGAGGAGATTGATTTTAATTCTAAGACTAAATATTCTCCAAAAGAGGTTGTATTTCCAATTACTCAGACTTTATTCTATTTCAATGGTAATGAGTATATCGAAGCTGAGGATAAGGGTGAGAAGGTATTGGTCTTTTTAAGACCTTGTGAAGTAAATGCCTTCAAACGTTTGGATAAGATCTTTTTAGAGAATGGACCACAAGAGGATATCTATTATAAGAGATTAAGAGAGAAGGTTAAATTTGTAGTAGTAGAATGTACAGAAGGATTTGACTCCTGTTTCTGTGTTTCAATGGGAACGAATAGGACTGATGATTATTCAGTATTTATCAGAGTTAGCGATGAAGAAATTTTCTGTGAAGTTAAAGATGATGAATTAGCGGAGGTTTTTGTTGATAAAGAAAGTACTGACTATAGCCCAGAATTTATTCAAGAGAATAAGCAGCAGGTTGAAGTACCTGCATTGGAGGATATTACAACAGATTTATTCGATTCAGAGATTTGGAAAGAGTACAGTAAACGTTGTATTGGCTGTGGACGCTGTAATACAGTCTGTCCAACCTGTAGCTGTTGGACGATGCAGGATATCTCTTATCAAGATAATGAGAATATAGGGGAGAGAAGAAGAGTCTGGGCTGGCTGCCATATCGATGGATATACAGAGATGGCTGGAGGCCATGACTTTAGAACGACTTACGGAGATAGAATGAGATTTAAGACCTTGCATAAGATATATGACTTTCGTAAGAGATTTGATATTGATATGTGTGTAGGCTGTGGACGTTGTGAAGATGTCTGCCCTCAATACATCTCCTTTGTAGGAGCAATCAAGAAATTGAACCAAGCTATTAAGGAGGGAAAGAATAATGGCTAATAACCCATATATACCAACAACAGTAGAGATCATTAGTATTAGACCTGAAAGTGAAGTAGACTACACTTATCGTTTAGCAATAGATTTAGATGTTGATAATGGACAGTTTGTTGAAGTATCTATTCCTAAGGTAGGAGAATGTCCAATCTCAGTCAGTGATTTTGGTGAAGGCTATATAGATTTGACTATTCGCCATGTGGGTAAAGTAACTAATCAAATTGCTCACTTAGAGGTTGGAGATAAATTAGGGATTCGGGGACCTTACGGAAATGGATTTCCAATAGAAGAATATAGAGGAAAGGATTTGGTAATTGCAGCAGGAGGAACTGGTTTGGCACCAGTTAAGAGTATTATCAATTATTTCTATAGAAATTCTAAAGAGGTTAACTCATTAACTCTATTATTAGGTTTTAAAAATCCAGCTAATATCTTATTTGCTGATGAGATTGCTAAATGGGAAAGAGCAGACCATATCAATGTAATCTTAACTGTTGATGAAGGTGATGAGGATTGGACAGGTAATGTAGGATTAGTAACCGATATTGTTGATCGGGTTGATTTTGATAATGTAGCTAATAGGTCAGTTGTTATCGTTGGACCTCCAATTATGATGAAGTTCACTAGTTTAGAGTTTATGAAGCATGATATCAAGGAGGAACAAATCTGGGTATCCTTTGAACGGAAGATGTCCTGTGGAATTGGTAAATGTGGTCACTGTAAGATGGATGATACTTATATCTGTGTCGAAGGACCAGTTTTTAACTATACAAAAGCTAAGAACTTAGTCGATTAAGGAGGGGAGAAAAACATGTCATTAAATGTTAAAGAGTTTAAGAAGAATGCTTATCGGATTACAAAGGACAGAGGAGTTACTGCCTTAAGGGTTAGAGTACCAGGGGGGCATTTAGAGGCTAAATATCTAACAATTTTACAAGAGATTGCTGAAACTTATGGAGATGGAAATCTCCATATTACTACCCGTCAAGGCTTTGAGATTACAGGAATTCCGATGAATATGGTAGAGGAAGTAAATAAGAAGGTAGCACCTTTAATCGAGGGAATGGAAGCTGGCATTGGTGTAGATATCGGAAATCCAGAGGATGGTTATCCTGCTGCTGGAACTCGTAATGTATCAGCTTGTATCGGTAATAAGGTCTGCCGTTATGCCAAGTATAATACTACTAAATTGGCTCAAAGAATAGAGAAGAATATTTTCCCTAATGATTATCATGTTAAAATTGCAGTTTCTGGATGTCAAAATGACTGTATCAAGGCACATATGCAGGACTTTGGTGTCTTAGGAATGGACTTACCTGTCTATGATGCTTATCGCTGTATTAGCTGTGGAGCTTGTGTGAAGAACTGTCAGAAGCGAGCAACTGGAGCATTAGAGTTTAAGAACTATAAGGTTGTTCGTGATGAGGATAAATGTATCGGTTGTGGAGAATGTATCGCTAAATGTCCTACCAATGCTTGGACTAGAGATACTAGTAAGAAGTATTATAAGTTATTGATTATGGGGCGTACAGGAAAGAGAAATCCACGTCTAGCTATGCCTTTCTTAGAATGGGTAACTGAGGATGCTATCATCGATATTATCAATAAGACCTATGATTATGTAGATGAGTATATTGATCGTAGCTTACCTAAAGAGCATGTTGGATATATTGTAGATAGGACTGGCTTCCAAGTCTTTAAAGAGTATGTCCTAGAAGGGGTAGAGTTGAACCCTGAATGTAGAGTGGCTGAGCATATCGATTGGCCTGGATATAAGACCAATGTAAGTAATAACTTTAAAAAGGTAGGCAAATAGTTTAAAATAGGCTCAAGGGAAACTTACCCTTGAGCTTTTACTTTTTTTGTATCAGGAGATAATAAAGGGTAACAAAAAGGTGGAATAGGTGAAGTATAATGGATAAAATTAAAAGAATAATAGAAAGATTTGACCAATTTAATGATTTAGATGAAAAGGTTATCTTAGCTATCTCTCAAAAAGCTATCCTAAGGCATTATCATCAAGGGGAGATAATCTTTTTTGATGGCGATGAAGTTGATTATCTCTATATTGTTGTAGAGGGTAAGGTGAAGATATCTAAATTTACTTCAAGTGGGAAGGAGAAGATAATACATATTCTAGAAGAGGGGGATATTATCAATGAAATCTCTTTAGATAGGCGCAAAAGCTCTATCACTGCAGAGATGTTAGAGGCTGGGGAGCTGATTTTAATTAATATCACCAGCTTATTAAGAATGATGGAAGATAACTTTGTTTTAACTCTCCAGTTATTTAATTCATTATCTTTAAAATTAAGGCAGAGCTATCGTCAATTGAGAAATTTGGGATTAAAGAAGACAGGACCTCGTGTTGCTAGTAGGTTGTGGAAGCTTGCTAGAGATTATGGTGAGAAGAATAGACAGGGGATTAAGATTGATCTAAATTTGAGCCAAAGAGAGTTAGCCTTAATGATTGGTGCTAGTCGGGAGACAGTAAGCCGTTTTTTAAAGGAGCTAGAGCGGGAAGAAGTAATCAAGGTTGGCAATACTCAGATTACCATCTTAGATATAGAGAGATTAAGAGAGTGGACATGAGTATTTGGAGTTATATTATTAGAGCTTTAATATTTGCTTCTAATAAGAGAAATACTTATTTAAAAGGGAGGAGATTAAAGTGAGTAAATTTTTTAAAGGGCATAAACTGGTAATTGTTGTCTTTGTTTTACAGTTTTTATTAGGGTGTTCAGCAAATAAAATAGTAGAAGGAGATAATAACGATGATAATCAAGTTGAAAATAGAATTGACCAGCAGACAGAAGTTGATTTGAGGGCTTATCTTCCTATCAGAGAGGGTATGCTTTATAAGTATCAAGGTGAAGGGAATGAATATGCTACCTTTACGACTGAGACAAAGTTTGTCAAAGATAATCTAATACAGGTTCACAAAAATAATGGTGGAACAGAGATAGCTTCTGTTTATCGAGTAGAGAAAGAAGAAATGGTTCTTCTTCAGGAAAACCCTGAGTTTTATAGTGATACTAATCTATTAAATGAGGTAGATGATAAAGCTGATGCTAAAGAGGTTATCTTAAAATCACCTCTTAAGGTTGGAGAAAAATGGGATAATGCTAAGAAGAGAAGGGAGATTGTAGCGATAGATGAACAGCTAACAACTCCAGCAGGTAACTTCTATGATGTAGTTAAAGTCAAGGTCGCTTCTATAGAAGAAGATAGAGATTTTGAGAGCTATGAATACTATGCTAAGAATATTGGACTGATTATGTTAGAGAGCAGAGGGGAGGATTATCAAGTTACTTCTAAACTGAAAAGCTATGGTAGTCTAGAGTAGATAGGAAAATTCACCGATAATTTTTTCCATCTACTCATCACTAGTTACTGTCTCAATATCTCTCTATGCTGACATCTTTTAACTTTACTTAAGAAGCAAAAAATTAGATAAAAACTTTATCAAATATCTAAAAAATATTCCAGTATGTGATGTAAATCAAGGAACTAAGATTATTATTCTGGCATAATTAGATTAACCAAGAGATGAGAAAGTTAGATTACTTAAATATATAAAAGGAGTGGGTTAAATGAGTTTAGTATTAGGACATATTCATTATTGGTTATATGACCAGATTAAGGTAGTTGAAGATAGAGAGGTTGAGTTGGTTGATGCTTTTAAAGAGAAATATGGTCAAGATGTTGAAGGGATTGTATCCAAAGTTAGAGAAGAGTATGGAGAGTTAAAGGGTGATACACCATTAGAAGATTTGATTGGTGAGAGTCATATCCATCCCTGGTTAGAGGGAGCAATTAGCACAGCTCAAAGTAGAGAAGCAGCTCTAGTTAGAGAGTTAAAGGATAAATATGATGATCAAGAATTATTAGTAGATACTTACCGTCAAAATGGAGCAGCTTTAGCACAAGAAGGATTAAAGGAGATTAAGAGTAATGACTTAAGGACTGCCTTTGAATTATTAAAGAATACTCTAGTGGAGAGAATGCCTTGTGATAGACTATCTGCTGTAGTTAAAAGTGAAGAAGATATAATTGTATGGAGGCATAATATTAAACTCCATATCGAATTCTGGAAAGCAGCCCAAGCTCCAGTAGAGCTAATGCATAAGTTATATAGCAATTGGATAGAAAGCTTTATCACAACGGTTAATTCAGAGATTAAGCATGAAAGAAAGGTTTTAGCTGATCAGTATGAGGATATCTTTACTATATAGTGAGTGAGATAATATAAAGATATTAGGACAGTAACGAGTGATGAGTAATTAGTGACGAGAAGAGGCTTTTACTCGTTACACGTCACTCGTTACTGATTACTAAAGTGTCGCACTATCCCCATTAAGTGACATTCTCTAGATTGAAGTTATTAAGTATTATATTTAATTAAGATAAGTATAAATTTAATTTTACCTCCAGATACTAATTTTGATTAATTATATCTAAGGAGGTAAACATATGGATGTGAAGAATCAAGGAACTAAGAAAGATTTATTGGCAAAAGGGGCAGTCTTACAGCGTGATGGAACTTATGCAATTGCGCCCCATAGTCCAGGAGGAATCTTAAATCCTGATGACTTGATTAAGATTGGTGAAATAGCTAAGAAATATAATGCTGCAGCAGTTAAAGCAACTAGCTCACAACGTCTAGCTATTGTAGGGTTGCAGGAAGAGGATATAGATAATGTATGGAATGATTTAGAAATGGATCCAGGATATGCGATTGGTGTCTGTGTTCGAAGTATTAAATTTTGTCCAGGAACTACCTTCTGTAAAAGGGGCCAACAGGACTCTGTAGGGATGGGAATGGAGCTGGATAAGCGTTATCATGGTGTAGAGCTACCAGGTAAGTTTAAGATGGGAGTAAGTGGTTGTGTTAATAAGTGTATGGATACAGAGTTTAGAGATTTAGGATTAATGGGTACAGCTAAAGGTTTTCATATCTATGCAGGGGGTCATGGTGGAGTAAGAGCTAGATTGGGACAAGTTATAGCTGAACATCAGACTGGAGAAGATTCTTTGCAGATTATAGATAATGTAATTAATTACTTTAAAGAGAATGGAAACAAGAGAGAACGCTTAGGAGAATTTATTGATCGGGTTGGGATGGAAGAGTTTAAAGATAAAGTATTGATACAGTAGTGTAATCTTACTAGATGATCGGTGTGAGTACTAATAATTGGTAAAGCAGTTTTCAATTTATTCACACTGATCTCTTATATTCATTCTTTAAATAAGATTGGAGGAACTAATATGATTCAATTACCACAAGGGGCAAATTTGCAGCGGATTAAAAATGGCAAGAGAAGTTATGCAATTACTCCCCATATCAGTGGGGGGTTAACCAATGCTAAAACCTTAAAAAAGATTGCTGAAGTGGCAGAGAAATATGATTGTATAATCAAAGTAACATCTGGTCAGCAGATTATGTTAATTGGTTTAGAAGCTGAGCAAGTAGAGCAAGCTTGGGAAGATTTAGGAATGAAGTCTAAAGACAAATCTGGTTTAAGATGTAGAGGTATTCGTTTCTGTCCTGGGACAAGTTTCTGTAAGCGGGGGAAAGCTGATTCAGTTAAGTTGGGAATGGCTTTAGAAAATAAATATTTAGGTATGGAATTGCCTTCAAGAATGAAGATGGCTGTAAGTGGTTGTCATTTATCTTGTACTGCACCAGCTATTAGAGATATTGGTGTAATAGGTCATGAAGAAGGATTTGAATTAAGAATTGGAGGAGCAGGAGGGCATAATCCAAGTCTAGCCAAAACTATTGCTCATCAGTTAAGCCATGAACAAGTTCTATTATTTGTGGAAAAGATTATGGATTATTATAAAGAAGAGGGTAAGGTAGGCGAGAGATTAGGTGAGATGATAGATAGAATAGGTTGGGAAGAGTTTAAAGAGATAGTCATTGATGAAAAGGTTAAGAATCAAATAAGAATGGAACATTTTGAGGAATTAGAAGGATAATTATTTAAGAAGACTATTAATAGCTTATAGTCTATCATTTAATTTATGTTTGGAATAAGTTATAATTTGTTTATTGGGAATCATTTAATATATATTCAAAAAATTTAATGATTAATTTAATTAAAAATTATTATAAAAATTTAAATTTTTATTTGACATTAATTTTGTGGTGTGATATTATATTAAAAGTTGCACAAAAAATTGCCTAATTAAGGGTAAGTGCTTTATTCTATGTGTCAATTAAAGATTATGGAGGGGTTCCCGAGTGGTCAAAGGGAGCAGACTGTAAATCTGCCGGCGACGCCTTCAGAGGTTCAAATCCTCTCCCCTCCACCATTAAATAATTAATAGTTGACAAGTTTTTTAGAATATTGTAAAATAATAATTGTGATTGAGAGTTATTATGCCGAGGTGGCGGAATAGGCAGACGCACCGGACTTAAAATCCGGTGGGATTTAACTCCCGTGTCGGTTCGAGTCCGACCTTCGGTACCATTTTAAAATTAAATGATATGGCGGTGTAGCTCAGTTGGCTAGAGCATACGGTTCATACCCGTAGAGTCGGGGGTTCAAATCCCTCCGCCGCTACCATAATTAAAATAATCTAAATTAGAAATGTTTTCAAATTGAGAAAGAGTTTTTTTGTTTTATACATATAAATCTAAAAAAAGAAGTAGGTTGGAATTCCAACCTACTTCTTTTTGCTTAATTATTGTGTTTTTTTGCTTTTCGTTCTAATTCAGCTTGTCGTTCAGCTCTAAGAAGGTCTTGTTCCTTAGATTTGACAAAATAAATGCTTTCATAGTACATGGATATCACCTCACAAGTTTTTTATGGTAACTTGCTCGGCTACTCAGTACTTTAAAGAGAATCGATTCTACTAAGTACTCTCTTCTTATTTATATTATATGTTAGTTTAGGATAAATGTAAACAGTTTCCTTAAAATATTTTGAAAATTTGAATAATTCATATGATTGTTATTAACCTATTTTATGGTAAATCTATAATAGATATATCCAAGTCTAAAGTGTAATTTTATAGAAAATTTAAAACCATTTTTATACCTCACTCCTTACAAGTCTCAAGAGACTCTCCATGGTCATTATACTTTATTAAAAATGATTATAAAGTATAATTTCCCTAGCTCTCTCCTACCTTAAAATAGAGAATTAAAACATATTTTGTTCCCCTCTCTTGGCATGAGGAGAGACTGGTTCTGTACGAAGAGGAATTGAATTATATTCCTCATAGGGGTTAGGGGTGAGGGGTGAGGTAGATTGGTTTTATATTTCATTCTAAAGTTAGATAACTATATATAAGTTGAACTAATAATTTTCATATATACACGAATAAATGCTTAATGAAAAACTTTAATTCAATTTATATAGATATCCAAGCCTAAAATCAAAATTATAATAAAAATCAAATTAAAATAAAGATAAGAGTATATAGCATAAAAGCTTATATTTAGGGTTACAGTAGGAATACATAAATGTAAATTTTTTCATTAAATGTAATTAAAAACTTTTAAAATTTTGATTTGTATGTTAAAATATATTTAAATTATATAAGCTATAAGTTAATAATCAGTTTATAATTGTTTAAATTAAGTTAGATAAAGATGAAATTTTTATTAAAGAAATTATTTGTTTAGAATAAAAGTCTTGAGTTATGGTGATAATTTAAATTGTATGCTTAAAAGAAAAAGCATTCTAAGAGTATGAATTTTTAATGCAGACCAGAACATTCTAAATTAAATATAAAATTTATTTAAAGTAACATATTAACGACTAGGATAATCATATAGTTAATAGACAATCAAAAATTTATTACCTACCTATTAGAAATTTAAGAAAAAAAACAGAGTAATATGTATTAAAGTTTAAATCTTGCATAATTATGGATAATAGAAATATATTTTAATATAATTTTCTTTTATTCGATCTAAAGATATACCTACTTAATTTAGAGGAGGATTACAATGAAGAATAAGTTAAAGATATTATTTGTGTCTTCTGAAGTTGCACCTTTTGCTAAAACTGGTGGTTTAGCCGATGTAGCTGGTTCCTTACCCCAAGCTATAAAAGAAGAGGGACATGATATTAGAGTAGTTATGCCTCAATATAGGCAGATTCCATGGGATTATCTCCAAAATTTAGAACACCAGCTTCACTTTAGGACTAGGGTTGGTTGGAGGGATAATTATGTTGGAGTAAATAGTTTGGAAAGAGAGGGAGTAATTAATTATTTTATAGATAATAAGAATTACTTTGATCGCGATAGCCTTTATGATAATAAAGATAAGCATATTCAATTTGCTTATTTCTGCCGTGCTGTATTAGAGATGTTACCTAAAATAAACTTTCAGCCAGATATTATTCACTGTAATGATTGGCAGACTGGTCCATTAAGTATTATGCTTAAAGAAAATTATCAAACCTATGACTTTTATAAAGACATTAAAACAGTCTACACAATTCATAATTTACGTTATCAAGGGGTATTTGGTAAAGAGGTTCTTGATGATGTTTTAGCATTACATTCCAAGTATTGGGATTGGGGAGTGGTTTGCCATGATGACTGTATTAATTATATGAAGATGGGGATTGAGATGTCCGATATGATTACTACAGTTAGTAAAACCTATGCTAGTGAGATTAAAACTCCTTATTTTGGTGAAGGTCTAGACTACGTATTAAGAATGAATGCCGATGATTTATATGGTATTGTCAATGGCATTAGTTATCAGGAGAATGATCCTACTTCTGATAATAGAATCTATGCCAATTATAGTGCAGATAATCTATCAGGCAAATATGAAAATAAGAGAAGGTTACAGGAAGATATGGGCTTACCTATTAGAGAAGATGTTCCAGTTATCAGTTTGATCTCTAGACTTGTTGAGCAGAAAGGGTTAGATTTAATTTCTGCTATTGTCGACGAACTATTACAAGAAGATATACAGTTAATTATTCTAGGTACTGGAGAATATTTTTATGAAGAAATGTTTAAAGATATAGGAAGGCGTTATCCTAATAAAGTAGCAGCAAATATCAGATATGACAGCAATTTAGCACAGAAGATTTATGCTGGAAGTGATATCTTCTTAATGCCGTCTAAGTATGAGCCTTGTGGTCTAGGGCAGTTATTTAGTTTAAGATATGGTACTATACCTCTTGTAAGGGAAACTGGTGGATTGAATGATACTATCAAATCCTATAATGAAGTAACAGGAGAAGGAAATGGATTTACATTTAAAAATTATAATGCCCATGATATGTTATATACAATTCGTAGAGCTATTAATCTTTATCATCAACCAGAATTGTGGGATAAGTTAGTGAGAAGAGCTATGAGTTTTGATTTTAGTTGGAATAAATCTGCTAATGAATATATCGAATTATATTGTAGATTATTAGGGATAAATCAAGAAGAGTTAGATAAAAATAAAGAATTAGAAGCAAAAGTTCTAAAGTTAAATATGAATTCGGAGAATAAAGTGGAAGGTTTAGGAGATTTGATTCAAAAAGTCAATCTTAATCTTGCTAGTAAAGAGAATTTAACTGAGTTAAAAGGGATAGGACCTCATTTAGCAGATAAAATTATTAATTATAGGAGTCAAGAAGGTATGTTTAAAAATTTAGATGAATTAAAGAAGATAAAAGGGGTAGGAAATAAACTTTTTGGAGAGTTAAAGAAGTTATTGACCTATTAATGTCATAATTGCTATTCATATAGAATAGAATTGTAGATTGGTATTGGGTGTCTTCAGGGAATTTCATAATTAAAATTTACTAATTATTACTTTATGAACTTCACTGATGATTATAATTTTATAACTAATAATTATAAGTTTTAGAGGAGGGGTTAGTATGTCTGAAATTCAAGAGGTTAACTTAAATCAATTAGAAGATAAGGAGGTATTAAGTAGCCCACAAACAAGTGAGCTTGCTCAGAAGAAGATGGCTAATAATGAGCCAAATCAAGATAATATCAACCAATATCAAATTCCCAGTAGTTATGGAGAAGATAGGTTGATGTTACAAGTCAAAAATCCAAAGACTGCTCATTTATATTGGGAGTATAGATTAGAGAAGATTTATAAAATTTGTCGTCAAGCTGGATACAAAGGATTAGAAGATGCACCTTTAATTCTAAGGGTCTATAATCTTAGTTTAGGTAGTGATTATAATGTTTATTATGATATTAATATTACTGCTGATAATAACAGATGGTACTTAAATGATTTAGCACCAGCAAATACCTACGAGGTGAAGTTAGGTGTATTAGATAAATTTGGGAATATACATCCAGTTCTTGAATCCAATCGAGTCAGTATGCCTAATAATAAAATCAGTGATATATTAGATGAAGAATGGATGACAGTTAAGGAGACTATGGATATAATTTATCTCTTATCTGGTGCTTTAGCAAGAGGCCAGGAAGGGCTTAGCTCTCCAGAATTAATAAAAAAAGGGATAAGAAAGATTAGTGAAGATTTAGAGATTAATTTATATAGTTTAGAAGAGAGAGTAAGTTCTCTAGCGTTACTTAAGCTGGAGCAATTAGAAGGTTCAGCAGAATTACTTAAAAAATCTGTTGAAATATTAGAGGTATTAGAAAGGTAGTAGGTATAATATTTTATACATGGTTGTAATAATAATTCTACTCTTATATAGAATTAACCCTGTTATATAGTTATTTATAAAAATAAATTGATTTATTAGATATTTTATATAGGAGTGATTATCTTTACTTATTTGTTAAAGTGTCTAAATAGAGTAAGTGATCATTAGCACATCATATATTGATTATAAATCTTATAATGATCTAAAATAGTCATTTAACTTTAGAAGGGGATATCTAATAGAAAAATATATTTTTAAACTTTAATTTATCAAATTTGATGATTTAAGTTGAACTTATTTATATTGGTTAAAAGGAAGGATAAAATATTTTTCTGTATAAATACATTATGTAAATAATGAAGTATCTTTCCAGAGTAGTTTGTATATTTTATTAAATTTTTGGGAGTGATAACTATGGTAGTAGAAAAAGGATATTTAGCATTAGTATTACATGCACATTTACCATTTGTGCGACATCCAGAGCATGAGGATTTTATGGAAGAAAACTGGCTTTATGAGGCTATTACAGAGACATATATACCATTGATTAATCATTTTGAGGAATTACATCGTGATGGAGTAGAGTATAGACTTACTATGTCTTTAACTCCACCGTTAATTTCTATGTTAGCAGATCCATTATTGCAAGATCGTTATGTTAGACATATTGATAAATCGATTGAACTGGCTCACAAAGAGGTAGAGCGTACTAAAGATAATCCTGACTTTAATAAAACAGCTAGATTTTATTTAGAGAGATTTGAGAAGGCTAGAGAGACCTTTGTACATAGATATAATAAAAATTTAGTTAATGCTTTTAAGAGATTTCAGGATCTAGGTTATTTGGAGATTATCACCTGTGGTGCTACTCATGGATACTTACCATTGATGCAACAGTATCCTGAAGCAGTAAGAGCGCAGATTGAAGTAGCAGTAGAGACTCATAAAAAGCATTTAGGAAGAGAACCAAGAGGAATTTGGTTGCCAGAATGTGCTTATTATCCAGGTGTAGATAAGATCTTAAGAGAATTTAGGATTAGATTTTTTATTGTAGATACTCATGGGATACTACATGCTACACCTCGTCCTAAATATGGTGTCTTTTCTCCTATCTATACTCGTTCAGGAGTTGCTGCTTTTGCTCGAGATCAAGAATCCTCTCGTCAAGTTTGGAGTTCTAAGACAGGTTATCCAGGAGACTACAATTATAGAGAATTTTATCGTGATATTGGATTTGAATTACCTTTAGATTATATTGGACCATATATTCATCCTGATGGAATTAGAATGGATACAGGAATCAAATACCATAAGATTACTGGATCAGAGTGTGGGTTAGATGCTAAGCAGCCATATGATCCATATGTAGCAAGGGATAAAGCTGCTGAACATGCAGGTAACTTTTTATTTAATAGAGCTAAGCAAATTGAATATTTGGATGGATTAATTGATAGAAAACCTATTGTGTTATCACCATACGATGCAGAATTATTTGGACATTGGTGGTATGAAGGACCAGATTTTATTAATTTCTTAATTAGAAAGGCTTATTATGACCAGGATGTAGTTAAGATGATATCTCCAATCGATTATTTAGAAGAATATCCAAGTAATCAAGTCTGTCAACCACCAATGTGTAGTTGGGGTGCCAAAGGATATAATGATGTCTGGTTAGATGATAGTAATGATTGGATTTATCGCCATCTGCATCATGCAGCAGAGAAGATGATTGAGTTGGCAACAGAGATTTATCATCCTGATGATTTAACAAGAAGAGCATTAAATCAAGCTGCTAGAGAGTTGTTACTGGCTCAAAGTAGTGACTGGGCATTTATTATGATGACTGGAACTACTGTTGAATATGCTGTTAATAGAACAAAAGCCCATATTAGTAGATTCTTAGACTTATATAATCAAATAAAATCGGGTAATATAAATGAAAGTTTCTTAGGTGAGATAGAATGGAAAGACAATATATTCCCAGATATAGATTATAAAATCTATAGTAAAAGACATCAGCCTAAAATAGAAGGTAAAGGTGAAGATATAGCAATACCTAGTTAGCCTAATAAATTTAATAAGTAAAGTAAATAAATAGCTAGAGGTGGTATAGATGCAATTCTATGGTAGTTTATCAGTTAAACCAGAATTACCAGCACAGATTGAAGGTTTAAAACGTATCTCTAAAAATTTATGGTGGTCTTGGAATCCAGAGGTAGAAGATTTATTTAAGAAAATTGATTTTAAATTATGGGAAGAGGTTAATAGAAATCCTATTAAGTTTATCTCTAAAGTAAGTTATAAAACTCTACAGCAGGTTGCTGAGGATGATAATTTCTTAACAGAGTATAATAAAGTCATAGAATCCTTTGATAATTATTTAAATCGTCAAGATACTTGGTTTAACAGAAACTTTGATCAATTAGCAGAAGGAAGAGTAATTGCTTATTTTTCTGCTGAATTTGGTTTTCATGAATCCCTACCAATTTATTCGGGTGGTTTAGGGGTTCTTGCTGGAGATCATTGCAAATCTGCCAGTGATTTAGGATTACCTTTTGTTGGAGTTGGAATACTTTATCGTAATGGATACTTTCAACAAAGAATCAATAATGAAGGATGGCAGAAGGCGGTTTATCCAGAGTTAGATTTTGATTTACTAGCAGTAAATCCAGTTAAAGATGAGTCTGATGAGGATTTAATCCTTTCTGTTAAATTGGAGCAGAGAGATGTATACTTTAAAGTCTGGGAAGTAAAGGTTGGAAGAATTACTGTTTACTTATTAGATACTGACTTAGAATCTAATAATGAAGGTGATAGAAAGCTGACTTCAAGGTTATATGGTGGAGGTTCTGAAACTAGAATCTCCCAAGAGATTCTTTTAGGTGTCGGGGGGACTAGAGCTTTATATAAGATGGGGTATAAGCCAGCAGTTTGGCATATGAATGAAGGTCACTCTGTTTATTTAGGTTTAGAAAGAATTAGAAATCTGATTAAAGATAATGATATGGACTTCTATCAAGCTATGGAGAAGGTTGCTTCTAATACTATCTTTACTACCCATACCCCTGTTCCTGCAGGTAATGAGGTCTTCTCTTTTGCGTTAAAGGATAAGTATTTCTCTAACTACTGGCAGGAAGTGGGGTTGAGTAGAGAAGAGTTCATGAAATTAGGAATGATTCATGATTATGATGAAGGATTTGGATTGACTGTATTAGCTTTACGATTATCTCGTTTTCATAATGGAGTTAGTACCTTACATGGTGATGTATCTAGTAAGATGTGGAAGGATTTATGGCCCTCTGTGCCTGTCGATGAGAATCCAATTACTTATATTACCAATGGAATTCATACTTTGACTTGGTTAGCTCCAGAGTTGAAGGAGCTATTTGATAATTATCTTCCAACAAATTGGCGGGATAGGATTGAAGATAAGCAAGTATGGGCAAAGGTTAAGGAGATTCCTAATCAGGAGTTTTGGCAGGTTCATAGAGCCTTAAAGTCTAAGATGATAGACTTTGTTCGCCAGAAGGATTTAGCTAGAAAAAAGAGATATAGTGGTTTAGCTGAACTGGATGAAAGTCTATTAGATAAAGATACCTTAACTATTGGGTTTGCTCGCAGATTTGCAACTTATAAGCGGGCAACTTTAATCTTAAAAGATTTAAGAAGACTAAAAGAGATCTGTAATAACCATGGAAAAGAGGTCCAATTTGTATTTGCAGGCAAGGCCCATCCAGCTGATATTCCTGGTCAAGAGTTGATTAAAGAGTTACACAATATCTCTGAAAGTGAAGAATTTAAAGGAAAGTTTATTATTTTAGAAAACTATGATATGAACTTAGCCAGATACTTAGTCCAAGGCGTAGATGTTTGGTTAAACAATCCAAGAAGACCATTAGAGGCTAGTGGAACCAGTGGACAGAAGGTAGCTGTTAATGGTGGATTGAACTTTAGCATTTTAGATGGATGGTGGTGTGAAGGTTATAATGGTAAAAATGGTTGGGCTATTGGTTATAAGTCTGAGTATAGTAATCGTGAAGAGCAGGATTTAATCGATAGTAAGTCCTTATATGATACTTTAGAAAAAGAGATTGTACCATTATATTATAATGTTGATGATAATGGAATTGCCCATGGGTGGATTGAGTATATGAAAGAGACTATAGTTAGCAATGCTCCTAAATATAATACTGACCGCATGGTACAAGAATATACTAATAGATTATATATGCCAGCTCTTAAACGAGGCATGAAATTTGAGGAAAATAAAGTAGCTATAGATTTAGCTAAATGGAAGTATACTCTAAAAAGCAATTGGGATAAGATAGAGATTAGTTCTATCAATCAAGGTGCCCAAGGTAAATTTAATATCACTGATGAATTTGAATTTACTGCACAAGTTAAATTAGGTGATTTGATACCTAAAGATGTAAGAGTAGAGGTCTATCTAGTTGATAAGCACAATCAAAGTTCTGTTAAGGTTATACCTATGGAGTTAAAACCTATAGGAGAAGAGAATAATTATACCTATAGTGCTAAGGTTAAATTTGAGGAGACTGGTGATTATAATTATACCTTTAGGGTCATCCCAAATCCAGATAAATTAGCTACTAAGCATGAGTTAGGTTTAATTAAATGGATTTAATTAAGAAAAGCGTTGGAGTTTTCCAACGCTTTTTCTATTTAGTAGAAAAATTTAGAATTCCATAACATGTTACTCATTAATCTTTATTTTTTAAAGAATTAGATATTGTAGTTATCTAGCGTTAGAATGAAATTTAATTAAAGTGGGCTTGGGAGTAAATAAAGAACTAACTTATGTAATTGATTATAAAAATAAAAGGAATATAATAATTATAGTTGAAGCTATTAAATAAGTTATAAGTCAAAGAAATAGTCTTAATGAGGTGTTTACTATGAATAGACGAGCATTATTTAAAGATATAGATAAAATTTATACTGTCTTATTGGCAGATTATCAAGAGGAATTTATAGCTAGATTAAGAAACCAAGAATTTAAGAATATTATTGATGAATATCAAAATTTAGATGATATTAAAACTAAGAAAGAGAGAATTAATTGGAATAATAATTTTTGCATAAAAACAACCTATCTCTCTATCATTAAATTATTAATTTTAAAGTCTATCCAAGCTAGAGGGTTGATTAAAGATTTAAATTTAATAGATTACTCTTTAAATACTATCTTTAAGGTAATCTTGGATAACTTTAATGAAGGTCTAAATTTAGATTCTAGATGGGAGTTATTGAGCAAAAATAAGCAGATAATTGATAATGTAGGTGGAATTTTAAATAATTATGATTTTAGGGAATTAAATACTAAGCTATTAGGGGAGGTATATCAACATTTAGTTTCGCAGACTTCTAAAAGGAAGACTGGACAAGTCTATACTCCAGATAGTATTATCTCTTTTATATTAAAAAATACTTTAGAGAACTATGATATTCTCAAAAATCCTTATCTAAAGGTACTGGACCCTTCTTGTGGAAGTGGTTACTTTTTGGTAGAGGCTTATGATATTTTATATGATAAATATACTAGTAATTTAGAGAAGTTAAAGGAGTTGTACCTTAAAGATGATTGGAGTCTAAATAAGATACATCAACATATTTTAGAGAATAATCTATATGGCATTGACTTAGATGGCTTTGCTGTACAACTGACTATCATCTCTTTATTATTTAAGGGAATTAATAATCCACTACCTATAAGGAGCTTAAATATTCAAACTGGAGATTTTTTAAGGTTAGAAGTTAAGGATGGATTTGATTTTATTATTGGAAATCCTCCTTATGTAGGTCATAAAGAGCTGGAAAGGGATTATAAACAATGGTTGAAGGATAATTATTTAGTTTATGCTGATAAAGCTGATCTCTCTTATTGTTTTTTAGAGAAGGGGGTAAAATCCCTTAGAAAGAATGGTGAACTAATGATGATAACTTCTCGCTATTTTTTAGAGTCGCCTGCAGGAGGGAGTTTAAGGAAGTACCTTCAAAAGAAGGTCAACCTTTTATTTATCCTAGATTTCTATGGCCTACAACTTTTTGAAAGTGCTATTGTAGATTCTATTATTATTAAATTATCTTCTCAAAATAAGAATGATGGTATGATAGAGGTTATCAGACTGAATAATAAAGCACAGAACTTTAAGGGTGAAGATGTAATTAAGAAAATAGATAGTAAACAGAAGCAAGATTATTATCAGAGTTTTATTATTAAGCAATCGGAATTAAATCCTGAAGGATGGAGGCTTTTATCAAAGAAAGAGCAGTCGATTTGTAATAAGGTTGAAGAAGAAGGAATGTATATCTTAGGTGATATTTGTGATAGTTTTCAAGGGATTATTACTGGATATGATAAGGCCTTTGTTGTATCAGAGGATAAGGTTAGAGAAGAACAGCTAGAAGGGAAGCTATTACGACCTTGGATTAAGAACCGCCATATTGATATGTATCTAGTAGAAGAAGGAAAAGAACATTTAATTTATAGTGATTTGATAAGTTCTGTTGGGGATTATCCAAATACTATAGCTTATTTAAGCCAATTTAAAGATAGGCTTAGCAATAGACGGGAATGTAAGAGAGGCTTAAAGCAATGGTATCAGTTGCAATGGGGTAGGAACCAAGAAATATTTAATAATAGGAAGATAGTTTATCCTTATAAGGCTTCTAAGAATCGTTTTGCTATTGATGATGGTGGAAATTATTGTAGCGCTGATGTCTATTTATTGATATTAAAAGAAGAGTTTAAAGATTTGTTAACCTTAGAGTTTTTGATAGGTCTGTTAAATTCTAAAGTATATAATTTTTATTTCAAGAGTTTTGCTAAGAAGATGAGCTATGAATTATACGACTATTATCCTAATACCGTCCTGCAGCTAAAGATAAAGATTGGTGAATATTTAGAAGTGATTGATTCTTTGGTAAGAGAGATTAGAGTTTTAAAGGAGGAGATTAAGTCTTTATCTTTCTTATCTTATTTAGAGGAAGATGATTATGATAGTAAAGAAGAGTTATATCAAGATTATATAGAGTTTAGTGAAAGGCTAGCTGTGAAAGAATCTGATTTGAGGGATTTGCAAGGAAGATTAGATTATCTTGTATATAATATCTATAATTTAAATTTAGAAGAGATAAAGATAATTTCTGATAAGTTAAGAGAAGGTGAATATGGAAGGCTAGAAGAGGAATATCTATTTAACTTAAAGAGTAAAGATTATAATCAATTAATTGATTATAGGCTTAATTTGGTAGATGCTTTGAGCAAAAGTGTAACAGAGGAAGATCTATTTAGATTACATTATCAGCAAGAGAAGAGTTTAGAAGATATTGCTCAACAAGTAGGTTGTGAATATCAAACTTTGGTTCTGTTAAGAAGAGAATATGCTAAGAAGAATCAGGCAGGTTATAGATATTATAGCCACAGGCTATTGAAAGGGAAGATTGGAGAATATATAGCACGGAAGGTTAAAGAATTATTAGATAAGGAGGGCTCCTACTTAAGTTTAGAGGAAATCTATCAAAGATTGATAGTTAATGAGAGTATATCTATTCTTTTAGACATGGTCCATCAAGATCAGGATAATAAGTTGATTCTTAAAGAGATAATCTTTGCTAGGAAATTTACATGGAATGAATATCTAAGGAGGAAGGAGAAGGGATTAGAATTAAATCTACCTTTTATCAATTATGAAGGATATATTTTTGGGTTAGCTTCATGGGATAGTGAACATTTAATTTATTTTGAAAAACATCAGTGACAGCTGATAAGTAATAGGTGACAAGTAATGAGTAAAAGACTTGTCACCTATTACTTAGTACTGCTTATTTATTACTTTTATCCTACATAAATAGAAGGAGGAGTTTCGATCCTATGGCGACCTATCTCATGACCACTAGCAGTGATAACACCTTCTACAGTCTCATCGGTAAATTGCCCAGTCTGTACTAGATCACTAATGTTGAATAAAGCAGTAGTTTCATCTCTATAGTGACTATTAATCTGTTCAGCTGGAACACCTGACCCACTAACTGGAGCACCTTCTTTATTGACTCCAAAGAAACGAAGATCCTGTTCAGAGAATTGAGAATCATTGAATTTAATCAGCAAATGCCCTGGAGAAATCTCTGTATTTGCTTTAATTTGAAAGTTTCTTGTACTTGTACTTTCATAGTTCTCTTCCACTTGGTTGACATCCCTCCTTGAATACTATCTATTTTATCTTTTATATTAGATATTTAGATGTAATAAAGAATAAAAGGAATTGAAGATAATTATAGCTTATCCTTTTACTATTATAGCCTAAATAAAAGTTAGATATACGGTATCTATAATAAATTTTCATTAAGATTCTTCTATAATTTAGAATAAATTATGATTGTAAAAATTACTATTTATAAAATTCAATTATTTGCTGATAATAATAGTAGAGAAATAAACCATAGACTATTAGATTGTGATTTTAGTTAAGGGGGAGAAACTATGCTTAATTTATTACTAAGGACAATTTTTGTATATTTTCTAACCCTAGGGGCCTTAAGGTTAATGGGAAAAAGAGAGGTTGGAGAATTAACCCCTTTTGACTTAGTAGTATCATTGATGATAGCAGAGTTAGGGGTAATTGTAATAGAACAGAGGAACACTAATTTAATTGATGCAGTTATCCCACTAGTTACGTTGGCTTCAATTGAATTGATAGTATCATACTTATCTTTAAAGAATAGTACTATTAGAAGGTTAATTAATGGAACACCTAGTATCTTAATTAGAAATGGTAAGATTGATGAGACAGAGATGAGAAAATCCCGTTATAGTATTCATGATCTTTTGATGCAGCTCCATGAGAATAGTATCTTTAATCCATCAGATGTAGAATTTGCTATTTTGGAGACCTCTGGAGATTTAACAGTAATACCTAAATCACAGCACAGGGGGCTAACCCCCAATGATTTAGGCATTGCAACTAAATATGAAGGGATTCCTACCTTATTAATTACTGATGGAGAGATTAATTATAATGGATTAGATAAGGTCAATTTAGATGAGGCTTGGTTATTAAAGGAGTTAAAAAAAAGAGGTATCGAGGACTTTAAGGATGTTATGTTAGCAGTTTTAGAAACCGATGGTGAACTATATACTTCTATTAAATAAGGATAGGTTGTAATATTTATTAAGTAATACTTATTATTTTCCAAAGGATAATGGATATAATTTATTTAAAATTGTGGGAAATTAATAATAGCATATAATTAAAGGAGGTAATATAATGGCTAAAAAACCTAAAGATAAAGTTTCTAAAGATTTATTAGAGCTTGAAAATAAGCAAGAAGCGGAGGTGTTTTCAAGAGAGGATACAGAAGAGATAAATCCTGATGATTTTGACTCACCAGAAGAGTTAGAGACGCTTAATAAAAATCAAGGAACTTTATCCCAAGTTAAAGATACTGAGGAGTTAAATCCTGATGACTTTGATTTAGAGGAAGAATTAGAGAAATCAAAAAAGAATCAACAAAAGTTATTCTAAAACGATGAGACTAAAGGGTCAGACCTTAATGATTTATAATTTTTTCTAAATAGATAAAAGCAAGAGCTAAAGCTCTTGCTTTTAAAATTTATTTTAAACTAAGAACAGAGGTGTTATCATGGCAAAGATTAAATGTAATGTAGAAAGTTGTGCCTATAATGCTAAAAAGATATGTAGTTTAGAAGAAATTTTAGTTACTTGTGATGATAATGGGGAATTTACTAGATATGCTGAAGGAACAAAATGTGCAAGTTTTGCAAGAGAGTAATTATTAGCTGGCATTCTGCCAGCTTTTTTAGCAGGAGTTTTACAATCTACAATGAAATAAATAATATAGGGAGAGATTAATATAAATAATTTGTAGTTCAGGAGTGATGAGTGTGTCTGCAGAAGATAGAAGAAGGATGCTCTTAAATAAATTAAAAAAAGAAAGTAGACCGATGATTGGATCTGATTTGGCAGATGTTTTTGGTGTAAGCCGCCAAGTAATTGTTCAAGACATAGCATTATTGAGGGCACAAGGTGAAGAGATATTAGCTACAGCAAGAGGATATATGGTGCCACAAGATAGTAATATGGTAGAAAAGACAGTAGCTTGTAAGCATAAACCTGAAGATATAGAAGAAGAGTTGTTGACCGTAATTAAATATGGAGGAAGAATAAGGGATGTAATTGTTGAACATCCTATTTATGGTGAAATCAAGGGAATGTTAATGGTACAAAACCGGAAAGATCTAGAGGATTTTCTAGAAAATTATAGAGGAGAAGATGTTAAACCTCTATCAACATTAACTGAAGGGGTGCACTTACATACTATTGAAGCCTTAAATCAAGAGGTATTGGAATTGATTGAAGATAAGTTAAGAGAGAAGGGGTTTTTATTAGAGAGTGAATATGAGATAGGAAGGAGTTGATAACAATTAGTATAAAAGAGGAAAAGACCATTCTTTTTTAATTACTATTTCTTATTTGATCTCTTTTCTATTAATTAGATTGATGGTATTAATTGCAGGCTCAGCAGAGAGTAAGTTTGCTCAGGTAGCTAAAGAGGGATTAAATCCTGATACTAAGTTCTATATAGGAAGGAACATAATGCTATTTGGTCATCACATCTACCAGTTTTACTTTGGGATACTCTTAATTGCTATTGCGGGATGGATTGCTATAGTTGGTTCATCAATCTTTAAGAGAAGGCATGCAGCAGTAATTTATGGGATGGGATTAGGCTTGTTTGTTCATGGATGAGATAGGACTACTATTGACTTGGGGAAATTACTATTGAGGATTAACCTATTTATTGAGTCTATTTTTAATAGGATTATTTTGAATATAATCTTCTTTCCTTATTTCTGGGCAGAGGTTAGAAAGAATCTTCTAGAATCAAATATAAGTTCAATTGTCTGGAATACTTTATTAAGTTATACTAATTTTATAGAAGTGGCTGATAAAGTGAGTGAAAAGACTGGAAAAACTGAACGGGCCAGTTATTTTTTTAATTCAAGGTGTATCCTCTTTAGTTAGTGCTTGGCAGAAGAGTGAGAATAAAGAATAAGGATTAGCCCTGGGGCTAATCCTTATTCTTTATTAAAATAGTTTACGTTATTAAAGGTTGAGGGTTAATGGGGATATTGCGACAGTTTTACTTTAAAAAAGCAAACAAACTTTTAATAAGTTTATTAAAACAATTACGGGAAAGCTTATCAGCTTTTTTCCCGTGTTACTTTTGTCATTGCCACGTTCAAACAATAATTCTTTTCACCTATAAAAACCTTAACTGTCAACACAAAAAGTGTCGCAATATCTCTATATTATATCAATTCTTTAAATTATAAGCTGCTGTTTGCCAATTGACTCAATTAATTTACAATAACTTCCTTTGAAATTCTATATTTCTATAGGTATAATGATATCTGTTCGTTGAAAGGTTATAAAAAATTAATTAAAGATGATAATGTAGTTGAATTTATAAAAAGAAAATAATCAGGAGGTGTAGTAAAATGAAAAAAAATATTGCTATAGTATTGGCTTTAGTGATGTTATTAATGGGTGTAGTGACATCAGTAGGTGAAGCGGTGACTTTAGGTAATAGATTATTATACTTTGGTGCTAGGGGTAATGATGTGAAGTCATTACAAAAGGAATTGGCTAAGGAAGGTTACTTTACAGTTGAAGCTACTGGCTATTTCGGTCCTATAACAGAGAAGGCTGTTATTGATTTCCAGAAGGACAATGGTATTAGAATCGATGGTATGGCTGGTTATGAGACTATTAATGAATTAAAGGATGAAAATAGTTATAAGAATACAGCTAATGTTAATAGAGCTTCTGGATATAGAATTAATGTAACTCAAGAAGAGTTAAACTTATTAACAAGAGCTGTTTATTCTGAAGCAAGAGGTGAAAGTTATGAAGGTCAGGTTGCTGTGGCAGCTGTTATTTTAAATAGAGTAGCAGACCCAAGATTCCCAAATACGATTAAAGGGGTTATCTTTGAACCTTGGGCCTTTACAGCTGTTCATGATGGTCAATTCTGGTTAACACCAGATCCAAAGGTGATGAATGCAGTTCATGATGCTCTAAAAGGATGGGATCCAACAGAAGGAGCAGTCTTCTACTATAATCCAGCTAAGGTAACATCTTATTGGATTTATACTAGAGAGATTATCACAAAAATTGGAAGACATTATTTTGCTAAATAATGAAGAGCAGACCTTTTAATAAGGTCTGTTTTTTTACATATCTAATGATTTTAATATAGATAGTAACTGCTAATAGGTATATTACGGTAGTAATGAGTAATAGGTGACAGGTTAAGTTATTTACTGGTTATTAGTTATCAATTGTCTTAATATCTTTCTATTGCATTAGTTCTTCTAGTAGTATGGGATATAGATTATTATTTATATCTGATAATAATTGGATTAATAAGTTGAAATTATAGAAAGAAACAATAGCTTAAAAAGAAGGAAAAAAATTTTTTTGAAAGAAGTAATGAAATAGTTAAAGAGCTATTATAAGGAGGTAGGGTATGGAAGGGAGCCACTTTGTTCCTATTAATGATTCAGTGGATACAACTATAGATGGGATTGAGAGCGATTTAGATATATTATCAGATATTGCTGAAGCTGAAAAGAAATATATTCATATTCAGGGTAGGATCTCTTATGGTGGTAAGAGTAAAGTACATGTATTATTTATTGTCATTATAGGTATACCAGATAGAAAGATGATAAACTTTGAAGCGATAGTTAGTAATAGAGATAATATATCCTATGTTTCACCTGATAATAAGGCTTTTTTAAGGTTACTCTCCAAGTCTTCTGAAGTAGAGAAGAAGAAAGGTAGAATGATTAGAGCCAAGCTCAAAGAGGAGTTGACAGAAATTGATATTGTAGAGTTTATTGAACTTTTTATGGCAGATGAAATTGAGGAGATTAATGATAGATTTAAAGCTCGCTTAGGAGATATAGTAAAGGAGCATGTAGAATTAGCTTTATTTATAGAGCTAAAGGATTATGAGGAGCTAAAGAAAAAATATCCCCAGTTGTTTTATGATGAGAATGAAGAGGAAGAAAAGGAAAATAAGAATGAGGGTGATGGTGAAATTATAATTGATTGCCTTCCTCAGATATCTGCTGTCCATGGGAAGAGGATAAGAGAATTACAAAAAAATGATATAATTTTAGTTAAGTTGGCAGAACTAGATTACCGTAATTTTTTTGAAAAATTCTCAGATTTGATTGTTGAAAATAATAAATTAAAGGTAAGGATAGAGGAAATTTATTTTGATGCTAAGAAGAAAGTGTATTATTTACTTTTAGATTTAGGAGAAGATATCAAAGGTAGGTTGATTATTGAATCGGAATCAGAGTTGAAATTAGCAGTACCAAAGGTTGAAGTTAAAGAAGCTATCACACAAGGGTTAGATAATTCTACTAATAGAGAAGGGTTAATCCTTTATAGTTTTGTTTTAATATCTATTTTGGCTATAGTAACTATTATCTTGTTTTATTATATTTAATGGTTGATTAAAAGTTAGTTATTAAAATGAAAAATATAGTCGTGTCCAAGAATCTTAATTTACTCTACTTGTTCTTTAATATATAGTTTAATCATAAACTTTAAAAAGATAGGAGGATTTATCCTCCTATCTTTTTATATAATTAAGGGTTATTGGTATAGACATTATAATTTTTAACTTTATTGCTCAGTAGTAGTTGTTGTATCAACAGTTACTTCTTCTAAGATGATATTCTTTGATAATGGTGTGACTTGTTCTGCAATTACATCAACAGTAATATTATTAGTCTGTTGATACATTACTTCACCGTTAGTGTTTAATACTTCATCAGGATTTCCATCTTGATCTAAATCTTCTCCAGTAACTACTTTAACTTTAATAGTATAAGTTCCTTCTTCAAGTCCTCTTAGTAAGAAAGAACCTGCTTCTTTAATCACTTCACCAGTATCTTCATCCACTATATCTTCAACAGTAGCTACTGTTGAAGCAACTTTTGTTCCACCATTCCAAGCCTCTACTAGAACATCATTTCCAGTAATAGCTTGACCAGTAGTATCTGCTACTCTTCCTTTGATACCACCTGAGATGACTTGGTCTATAATCTTAATAGCAGTAGGTCTTAGGATTATCTTACCACTATTTCCTGCACTATGCATAATCTTACTTACATCAGCATCTAATAATAATCTAGTAATTTTCCCATCTTCAATAGTAAAGTCATGATTAATCTTTAACCCAGTTTCAGTTCCAGATGGTATTTTGATAGGCTGGGTAGAGCCATCATTGAAGACTACATAAGATTTACCAGAATTTTTCCCTGTTTTTCCTTGCTCATCGGCAGCTACGATTAATCTAATTTGATTATAGTGTCCAACTGCTAACATTTCTTGCCCTAATAGTTCTTGATCAAAGCGCAAGGTTAATAAATCAAAGGTTGCTTCTCCACCATTGTCAGCAAAATCATTAATTATTTCCCAGATTTCTTGACCATCCTCTAAGCGGCTTACTTGTACTTCTGAAAGGGTTACATTTACTTCTGCTACATTATTGACAGGTGCATCAGCAAGGGATAAAGCTAATTCACCACTACCACTACTAAGGGGGCTATCTTCATCACTACAGCCTGTGATTGCTAAAGCTAATGATAATAATAAGATTAAAAGAAATGATTTCTTTTTTATCATATCTATCTCCTCCTTGATTTAATGAAGTTTGTTGTATAGTTAGATGACTTATTCTTAATTAGATTATAGAATACTGTGAGATAAATTAATGTAAGCAGTCATACTAAATATGACTTTAAAATTTTATCCTACTATAGATTTGTGAATCTAAAATGAAATTTATCCAAAATAGTATCTAAAACATATAACTTTTGTCTATAACTTAATCTAACTCTAAAATTTTTATAGAAACATTTATACTGGAAAATTTCAGTCTAAGTTCACGAGACTATATAGATTTGTGAATCTAAAATGAATTTTATCCAATATAGTATCTAGAACATATAACTTTTGTCTATAACTTAATATAATTATAAAACTTTTATAGAAATATTAATACTGGAAAATTTCAGTCTAAGTTCACGAGACTATATGTCTAAATAAGTACAAATTATATTAGCTTTTATACTAGCACAAGATGTTAATATATTAATTCTAGTTAATAGCTGATTATCTTCTTTGTAGTTATAGGTAATCTTCCTAAATAACACTATGATTAAAATTAGATGAACTTAAACCTTCCTTCTCTAAGAAATTGTCTGATTATTTTTAGAGGAACTTCTGTCTCTTGATGTATATCATTGATATTTGAGCCAGGATTATCCCAGAGATAATCTCTTATCTTTTGAAAATTATTTCTCTCTTCTTCTATACAGTCAGGACATAGATTTTGTCCATTATTAACAAAGATATGGTTGCATTTTTTGCAGTTTTTAAGTTTCATTTTAAGCCCCATAGTTATCACCCCTTTAAGAGAAGCAGATTTATAATTTTAATTATCTTTCAATAATATTATCCTATATTTTGGTGTTGATTAATGTAATGAGTCATACATAATAGAAAATTATTAGAGGATAAGGGTAATTGAGAATTTAATTGCAATCAAAAGTGGGATAATATAAAATAAGTAACAAGTGACGGGTGACGAGTAACGAAGAGTTAGAAACATTACTTATCAATTCAAATTATGGAGGTATTAATATAGATGTATGATTATAGAGTGAATCAGGTTGAGTTATTATCACCAGTGGGAAACTGGGCTAGCTTATATGCAGCAGTGCAGAATGGATGTGATGCTGTCTATCTAGGTGGCAAGAGTTTTAATGCTCGTGAAAATGCTGATAATTTTACTGTAGAAGAGTTAGAAGAGGTCTTTGATTATGCCCATATTCGTGGAGTTAAGATTTATGTAACTGTCAATACTCTTTATAAGGATAGTGAGATTAAGGGTGTATTGGAGTTTATCGAAAAGATTTATCAGTATGGAGTAGATGGGGTGATTCTACAGGATTTGGGAACAGCTAAGTTGGTTAAGGATAACTTTCCTAACCTGGAGATTCATGCTAGTACTCAGATGACTATACATAATCTAGAAGGTGCTAAATATTTGGAAGAGTTAGGTTTCTCTCGGGTAGTGATGGCTAGAGAGCTATCCATTGCTGAAGTTAAGGAGATAGCCGATAATACCGACTTAGAGATAGAAGTCTTTGTTCATGGGGCTTTATGTATTTCTTATTCTGGGCAATGTCTGATGAGTAGCTTGATTGGAGGGAGGAGTGGAAATCGTGGTCGCTGTGCTCAACCTTGCCGTCTTCCGTATAGCTTAGTAGATTTAGATAGTGGAGAGGTGGTTAAAGAGGAGTATGCTAAGAAGTATCTACTCAGCCCCAAGGATATCAATACCTTGAAGATTATACCTAAGTTGATTGAGGCAGGGATTACTTCCTTGAAGATTGAAGGGAGGATGAAACGACCAGAATATACTGCTTTGGTAACTGAGAAGTATAGAAAATATATTAATGAATATTTTGAGAATAAAGCTCATCGAGTCTTAGCCAAAGACCAAGAGGAGATAGAGCAGATTTTCAATCGTGGTGGCTTTATCCCTGGTTATTATCTAGGTAAGGACAACTTAGATTTAATCAGCCATCAACGCCCTAAGAACTGGGGTATCAAGGTGGGAGAGGTACTTGCTTATAACCAGCAGACTAAGGAGTGTAAGATTAAATTATCTAAAGAACTTGATCAAGGTGATGGAATAGAGATCTGGATTGATGGTGGTAGAAATATAGGGATGGTACTTTCAGATTATCAGCAAATTAGTAAGGATATTATCTCTGTGGAGATTAGAGGAAAAATCAAGAAAAGTAATCCTGTCTATCGGACTTCTCAGAAGGAGCTATTGGAACGATTACAGGAGAGTTATGTATTCCCTGACACTATCAAGAAGATTGAAATTTTTGGGCAAATCTCAGCTAAGCTAGGTAGACCGATGGAATTTAATCTTTGGGATTCAGCAGGTCATTATGTATCGGCTCAAAGTGAGTTCATCCCTGAGGAAGCTCAAAAACGGGCTATCACCTCTGAAGATTTTCGGGAGCAGTTGAGCAAGTTGGGGAATACCCCTTATCAATTAGAGGACTTAGAATTGGATATCGAGGATAATCTCTTTGTTCCTATTTCTAAGATCAATGAACTGCGTCGTGATGCTGTAGAGAAGCTAGATTATCAGCGAAGCCAGCAGTTTATCATGAATCCACGGAATAATAAGATAAAGGAAGATACTTTTAATCTAGAGCCTTCAAAGCTTGAAAAGACTATGGAGCTGGCAGTTTATTTGAAGGATTTAGATTATATTGAAGAGGTTTTAGAGTTAGGTGTAGATAGAGTCTATTGTGATAGTCGAGGCTTGCAGATAGGGGAGATAGTTGATAAGTTTAGAGATTATCAGACTCAGTTATTTGTGAAGCTACCTCAAATCTCCCGTTCAGCAGAGATGAAGAGGGTTAAGAGTCAGATTGAAGATTTAGAGAAGTCAGAGATCAGTGGTTATCTAGTCCCTCACTTAGGAGCAGCAGAGTTGTTAAAAGGTACAGACAAATCTTTAATTGCAGACTATCCACTGAATACCTTCAATAGTTATAGTGTTAAGCATTGGAGAGGGGAGGATTATCAGAGTCTAGTCTTATCACCAGAGTTGAATTTACAGGAGATTAAAGAGATAGCCAGATATAATAATATTGCTAAGGAACTAATTATATATGGACATCTACCGATGATGATTACTGAGTACTGTCCTATAGGTACTGTTAAGAATGAATTCTCTTCTAAGAAGAAGTGTCAAGGTGAGTGTAGTAAGGGGAGCTATGGTCTCTTAGATAGAAAGAGGATGGTAGCTCCAATTGAAGCTAACCCTAATAGCTGTGCAACAATTATCTACAATAGTCAGCCACTATATCTGATAGAGTATCTAGATGAGATCAGTTTAACAGGTTGTCAGAGTTATCGTCTTGACTTTATTCTAGAAGATAAAGAAGAGGTGCTTGAGGTAATTAGAGCTTATCAGGCTAAGTTGAAAGGGGAAGATGTTGATTTGAGTGAGTTGAGTTTTAGGTTTAAGAAGAAGGGGTATACGACTGGGCATTATTATCGGGGAGTGAAGTAAGGCAGTTGATAGTTTACGTATAATTAAAGGAATATTAAAAGGTAGAGAGAGTCGGGGGGGTTCCTCGGCTTTTTTAATTATTACTTGTTGTTCAGGCTCGTAAATCTAAAGTAAAATAAAAAGATAGTTAGCCGATAATGAGAATTACTTAAATTAAAGATGCTTTTTCTGTAACTTTTAAAAGTAATTTGCAGGATTTTAACAAATATAGTAGTAATATAGTGGTAGATAATTCTTTTAGTGTATATAAAAGACATGAATTGGTTATAAATTTTATAAAGGAAGATTTCAATTATGAAAGGAGCCAATTTATGTCTATAGTAGTAAATAAGAATGAAGATTTTTTAGTAGTTAGTTTTAAGTATTCTGAGAAAAGGGTAGAGAGAATAAGGCAGTTGAGAGGACGGAGGTGGGATGCAGAAGATAAGGTTTGGATAGTCCCTTATTCATTCGATAATATAAAGAAAATAAAAGAAATTTTTAAAGATGAAAAGGTTGTCTTAAATTTTGAATATTTTAGTGAAAATGAAATTACAATAAAAAAATTTATAGAATGTTTAAGGTTGAAGGGATATAGTAAAAGAACAGAGGATGTATATTTGAGTCATATTAGACAATTTATTAATTTTAGTAATGAGAGTATTGATAAAGTTAGGGCAGAAGATATCAAAAGGTATCTATTATTTTTATTAAATGAAAGGAAACTTTCTCATTCTTTTGTTAATCAAGCAGTTAGTGCTTTGAAATTTTTGTTTGCGAAGGTACTTAAGAAGGATAATATTACAATTGGTATACCTCGACCTAGAAAAGAGAAAAAGCTACCTCAAGTATTAAGTGAGAAAGAGGTAGTTAGAATATTAGAATCATTAGACAATCAAAAGCATAAAACAATTTTATATTTGGTCTATTCAGCTGGACTGAGAGTAGGAGAGGTTGTTAAATTAAAATGTGAGGATATTGATAGTGATAGAATGTTAATTAGAGTTAGGCAAGGAAAAGGTAGAAAGGATAGATATACTACACTATCATATCTTGCTTTAGATGTAATAAGAGACTACTATAAAGTGTATAATCCTAAAAAATGGTTATTCTCTGGAGCAAAGCCAGATACTCATTTGACCAAAAGAACAGTACAAAAAATTTTTAAGAAGGCTTGCTCGAAAGCAAAGATAAAAAAGGATGTATCTGTTCATGATTTAAGGCATTCTTTTGCTACACATTTATTAGAAAGGGGGACTGATCTTCGCTATATTCAAGAGTTGCTTGGTCATAAGAGTTCTAGAACAACAGAAGTTTATACACATGTCAGTAAAAAAAGTATTAGTAAGATTGAGAGTCCTTTAGATAAGATATAAGCTTTTGAGGGGCACTAAGTTTAAAGATATATAGGGTATTAACGAAGTACTTCGTTAATACCACTGGATATGAGGGTTTTATGACGTATGTCGTTAATACCTATAAATAAGAGAATTATACGACATACTTCGTTAAGATATATGTTAGGTGACATAGATGCAATGCAGGTGTTATAACAATAATGATGATAATAAAAATATGATATATCATATATGATAGTTGTTTGTTACTTAATGAAAGAAATTTAGTTTGTTTGTTATTATAGGATTTTTATTAAATGACATGATTAAAAAAGAGAGAATTAATATTCAGAATGAGGGAGATAAAAAATGAAAACAAACATTTATTTTGTTAGACATGCAGAGAGTAATTATGTTCCAAAGGATGATGATTTTTATCGACCATTATCTGAAAAAGGTAAAAATGATGTTAAGAGAGTAACTGATTTTTTTAAAGACTTGAATATTACAAGAGTGTTATCAAGTCCTTATATTAGAGCAGTACATACTGTAGAAGGTGTATCAAAAGATAAGAATTTAGATATGGAAATAATAGAAGATTTTAAAGAGAGAAAAGTAGCGAATAGATATTTAAATGATGAAGAATTTAGAAATTTTGTAAAGCATCAATGGAATGATTTTGATTATTGCTTGGAAGGTGGAGAATCATTAAATCAAGTGCAGGAAAGAGGAATAAGAGCATTAAATAAAATAATAAGAAAATATCATAATGAAAATATTATAGTTGGAACTCACGGGACTTGGTTAGGAGTTATTTTAAATTATTTTGATGAAAAATATGATTATAATTTTTGGAAAACTATTAAAATGCCAGACATAGTTTTGTTGAGTTTTGAGAATGAAAATTTAAAATTTATTAAGCAGATAGAAGTTTAAATTTTTTAGTGAAGGCTTAAAGTTAGCATCTACGTCACCTAACAGCACGTTAGCGACATCCTACCTTGAGAGGATAAATGAAAGTAGGGGCTGACTTATGTTAGCTTGTAATTTTAGTTAGAGGTTAGGATCAGTATTGGGGACGTCGCGAACCTGCGGGACGTTATACGCAATCTCACTTAAAACGGAACTACTTTTAAATAATTTTAAAAAAAGAGGGATGGTCTTATGAATCAAATGGCAATAGCTTTTAGTAAACTACAAAGTCAATTAAATAAAGGATGTGAATATAAAGATTGTTTTTATAGTAATTGTTCTTCAAAAGTTATAAATGCACATTCAATACAGAATAATAAAATTTTAAATAAAATTTCTGATGATGGCGATGTATTAGGTATAAAGGTCAAAATTAATAAGTTTGGATTTCCTAAACCAACATTGGAAAGAATAGGACGCAAAAAGGCTTCTACTTTTTTGGGATTTTGCAATGAACATGACACTAATATATTTAAACCTATCGAATTATATGATTATAAAATAGGTAATAAGGAACAAGAATTTTTATTTGCTTATAGAGCCTTAGCTAAAGAATATAATACTAAAAGAACTGTAAAAAATCTATATGAAAAAATGTTATCTTTAAGTAAAGAAGAACTAATAGATTTAAGAAAATTTTGTGGAATTCCAATAGATATTGGTTTAAATGATTATAAAAAACATTTAAAATTGATTTCTAGAGGAACTAATGAATCAATAGAAAAATTAGAATCTTTAAAAATTCCAATGAACATTAATTTGGGTAAGGATAAATTTTATAAAATTGAGTCAAAAGTGATTGAACTTCCTGAAGAGTATCATATAGCAGTTTCTTCTTTATTTTTTATTGAATGGGATGTAGAAGGTAATTTAATTAATGATTTAATTTATTATAAAAATATTAAACCAATATTTTTAACTATTTTCCCTCAAAATCAAAAAACATTTATTATTATGAGTTATCTTCAACAGCATAAAAATTATTTTGAATTTATAGATAATCAGATTTTAAATAGAGCTTTAGAGAAACAGAAAGTTATAGTTTCAAATATGGTAACTTTATATGTTGAGAATGTATATCTTTCTCCTATAAAATGGGAGTCATTAAGTGAAAAAGAGAAAAGGGATTATCTTAAATTATATGATATGTCATTGTTTAGTAAACCCAATAGTTTATTAGTAGACCCTAAGATGGATATATTTATATAAAGTAACATATAGTGCAAAGTGAGACTGCGTATAACAGCAGATTAGCAACATCCCAGTTGATGAGCATAAATGGGGGCTGGGATGACTTATGTTAGATTTGCAGGTTTATCTTGAGAATATGAGCGTTATCAGGGACGTCGCGAATCTGCGGGACGTTATGCGAAATCAACAAATGAAGGTAGGGGAGATATGACAATGAAAATATTAATCATGGGAGGAACACAGTTTGTTAGCAGTTCAATCGCTAAATATATGATAGATAAAGGTAACAAAGTTGATATTTTTACTAGAGGGAAAAAAGCTGTTAATTATGATGGGATTAGAAATCATATAAAAGCAAACAGAAAATCTGCAACCGATTTAAGAGATAAATTAAGAGGAAAATCATATGATGTTGTATTTGATATTTCAGCATATACAAAGGAAGATGTTGCATTACTAACATCAGTTTTAGATAGAACTAAACTGAAAAATTATATTTTCTGTAGTTCTGGTTCGGTTTATGAAGCTACTGAAGAGGTTGTTAAAGAAGATTATTCAAGAGGTTTTAATCAAAATTGGGGAGACTATGGATTAAATAAAAAGAAAGCAGAGGATTATTTATTTAGTTTATATGAAAAAGAAAAGTTTCCGATTACTATTTTTAGACCTACTTACATTTATGGAGAAGGAAACAATTTGTATAGAGAAACTTATTTATTTGATAGAATAAGTGAGGAATCAATTTTGCCGATACCAGCAGGAAATAGTAAAAATCAATTTGTTTATATTAAAGATTTAGTAAAAACTTTTGAAAGTGCTATGTATTCGGAAAAAGCAATAGGAAATGCATACAATTTAACTCATCCTGAAAAAGTATCATGGGAATGTTTAGTTGAAACTGCTATGGAAGTTGTAGGAAAAGAAATAGGAATAAAGAAAGTAGATTATGATGATTTAGGTGTAAATGTAAGAAGATTTTTTCCATTTAGAGATGTTACATATTTATTGAGTATAGAAAAATTAGAAGAAGATGATTTATATATTCCTAAAATTAATTTAAGAGAAGGTTTAAGAAAAGCTTATAATTGGTATTGTGAGGAAAAACCTGAAGTAGAAGACCCTAAAATAAGCAAAATAAAATTTGTACTAAATAGTTAATTGGGTGCAATGTTGACTTCGCATAACAGCAGCTTAGCGACATCCAGTTGCAGTGAATAAATGAAACTGGGGATGACTTATGAAATTCAGGTTGCATTAAATTAAGTTACAGAGCATTAATGAGGACGTCGCGAAGCTGTAGGACGTTATGTGACATTGATCTCTTAGATATTATTTTATTTTTGAATTAAGGGTGGTAATTATATGGATGTAAGAAAAATGATAGATAAAATTATTAATCAAGATGATTGGTCTACTAAAGATTTTGAAATGGTTTTATTAAAATGTTTGGAAAGTAAAGATTCTGTAGGATTGAATAACATAATGTTATTAGTAGATAATGAATATAAGCAAACATATCCTGATAAAGAATATATATTTTGCTCTGTTATGAGTGCTATGTTGTGGGAAGAAGAAGGGTTAAAGTTATTATCTAAATTAGTTATAAATACTAAAAAAAGCAAAGTGATAAGTGCAATATTAAGAGTGTTTTCACATATAGCAGGATACTCTTTAAATGAATTGATTGATAGGTATATTAAATCTTATTTTTCATCAAAAATTTGTGAAAAGTTAAATAATAACAATTGTTATAGAAATAAAAGCTTTGTGAATGATGTTAGAAGAGAGTTAGTTAATTTGGTGACTTCTTTTGACTCGGATGACCTAATACCTATTGATTTATATCTTTCATTTCATACACTACTTGCAAGTAGTTATATAAATGATAATAAAAAAGCATTTAATAATTTTGGTTATGCTTTAAGTAGTAGGTGGTTTAGACTTAATGATAAAGTTTTAGACGAATATAATAATCTAATAAATCAAGATAATCTATATGAAGAATTAGTTCATAAATACTTAGAAAAACACCCTTATATTCTAGATTCATTTTATGCAAACATATGGAGTAAGCCTAAACTTGGTGAGAAGTTAATTCCAGATTTTATTATTAAACAGATGGATGATAATTATACAGTTGTTGAAATAGAAAAACCTACTGATATCATTATAAATAAAAATGGTAATTTAAATTCTAAAGTGACACATGCTATAAGACAAGCTTTGGAATATCGCGAATGGATTATTTCAAATAACCTTTATGCTAGAAAAACTTTTGATAATATATGGAGACCTTTTTGTTTAGTTGTTATAGGGATGGAATCTTCTTTAAATGAAGAACAAATTGCTCGTTTAAAGCAAGAAAATGAATCAAGGAAAGGTGTAGTTAAAATTGTAGGGTTTGATTGGCTGTATAATCGTGCAAAAACTGTATTAAAGAATATAGTAAATACAACATTTAGTAGATTAGAATATTAAATAATTGAAATAATATGATAATCATAAAAAACCGAGATCAACATCACATAACAGCACCTTAGCGACATCCCAACTTGAGAGGATAAATTAAAAGTGGGGCTGACTGATGTGAGCTTGTGAGTTTTATTAGGGGTTGGAGCAATGTGGGGACGTCGCGAAGCTGCGGGACGTTATGTGAAAGAATCGGCTAACTTCTGCATGGTTGGTAATAGAGATTTGTGATCTTCTATCCTAAAAACTAAGATAAAAATTTTTGAACTTGTATGTTAATGTTACCAGCCAGCCAAGAAGATCTTTTTTTTATTAGTTAGGAAAGAAA
Source organism: Orenia metallireducens (assembly GCF_001693735.1). Lineage (GTDB taxonomy): Bacteria > Bacillota > Halanaerobiia > Halobacteroidales > Halobacteroidaceae > Orenia > Orenia metallireducens. Next base: position 752,423 of record NZ_LWDV01000009.1, on the reverse strand, counting down.
ATTGTGCTATAAAAGTTAATTGTTTAATTTAGTTAAGAGATGGGATGACTTTTATAATTCATGTAGTGATGAGCTGTTATATTAGTCTGGACATTTGCTTTTAATAGGAGAAATAGAGTTGGAAATTAGATTTAGTGTTAGGGGTTTGGCTGGCTGGAGTCTCATTTTAGCAATTATTCTCATCAAGGTTTTGAGGATAGAAGAAACTAACTAATAACTCTAAGTATGAGCTTTTATGATACATAGTGGTATGGAAGAACAGTCAGGTAGATGCTATGACGCCGATTCCATCACATAACAAGACGTTAGCTACACCTAGATTTAAGTGGGAAATAGTAGCTGGGGATGACTTATATGAGATTTGGTGGTTGGATGCTGAATTGGGAGATAGGGGTGGCGTCGCGAACCTCTGGGACGTTACACGACATGCTAAGTTCTATTCATTGTTTGTATGGGCATGTGTTCTTTTAATTCCTCTAAAAATGAGATATAATATACTTAATATTGAGAATAATATTAATTAGTGAGGGATAAATAGATATGAAAAGAGAAATTTTAGACCCTAAAGTTGATTTTGTATTTAAGCAAATATTTGGTTCGGAGAAACATCCAGAAATATTGATTGCATTTTTGAATAGTGTATTTGGAACAAAGGGTACAGAAGATGAGATTGAAAGTGTAAAAATAGAAAACCCAGATATAGATAAGGATTGGGAAGATGATAAGTTTTCTCGGTTAGATGTTAAGGCAACAACTAATAATAATACTAAGGTAAATATAGAAATTCAGTTGAAAAATCAATATAATATGAAAAGAAGAACATTATATTATTGGAGTAAATTATTTGAATCGCAAATGGAAGAAGGAGATCCTTATCAAAAATTACAAAAGACTGTAACAATAAATATTTTGAATTTTAATTATTTAAGAGAGAATAATAGGTATCATAATGCTTATGTATTAAAGGAAAAAGAGACTAATGAAGTATTGACTGATTTAGAGGAAATTCATTTTATAGAATTACCTAAATTAGATGCAAATAGTTTTAGTAGTATTGACGAAGTAGAAAGTAAGAGAGAACAGGATGATTTAATTCCTTGGGCACTATTTTTAAAAAATCCCGATAGCGAGGTGATAAGAATGCTTGAGGAAAGAATAAAAGAGTTGAAAGAGGCGGCAGAAGTTTTAGAATTATTGAGCCATGATAAGAAAACTAGAGAGCTATATGAGAGTCGGCAAAAGGCAATTCATGATCAAGTTACTAATATAATAGGTGCTACAGAAGAAGCTAGGGAAGAAGGAATAAAAATAGGAAAACTAAATACTGCTAAGAACTTATTAAATATGGGATTAAGTATTGAACAGGCATGTAAAGCAACAGGTTTAAATAAGGAAGAAGTAGAAAATTTAAAATAAAGTTGAATCCCTGAGTAATTACATCGCTGGACTCAGGGGTTATTTTTTTACCTTGCTAGTGGAAATAAAATCTTATAATTATTAAATACAGTAAATTTGGATTAAATACTTAAAAAGACGCACGTCGTGTAACAGCAGCTTAGCGACATCCTAGCTGTGAGCATAAATGAAAGTGGGACTGACTTATGTGAGCTTGTGGTTTTAATTAGAGATTGGAGCGTTGGCGAGGACGTCGCGAAGCTGCGGGACGTTACACGACATGCTAAATTCTGTTGGGTACTCAAATTTTTCGTTATGGTATGACTTTTAATTTCTCTGAAAATAAGATATAATATTGTTAAATTGAAGTAATTATAGTAGTTAGTGAGGGATAATGTATATGAAAAGAGAAATTTTAGACCCTAAAGTTGATTTTGTATTTAAACAGATATTTGGCTCTGAAAAACATCCAGAAATATTGATTGCATTTTTGAATAGTGTTTTTGGAACTAAAGGAACAGAAGAAGAAATTGTAAGAGTAAAAATAGAAAATACAGATATGGATAAAGATTGGGAAGATGATAAGTTTAGTCGATTAGATATCAAAGCAACTGCTAATAATAATACTAAGATAAATATAGAGATTCAGTTGAAGAATCAATATAATATGAAGAGAAGGACATTATATTATTGGAGTAAATTATTTGAATCACAAATGGAAGAAGGAGATCCTTATCAAAAATTACAAAAGACTGTAACAATAAACATCTTAAATTTTAATTATTTAAGAGAGAATAATAGGTATCATAATGCTTATGTATTAAAGGAAAAAGAGACTAATGAAGTATTGACCGATTTAGAGGAAATTCATTTTATAGAATTGCCTAAATTAAATGCAGATAGTTTTAAAAATATTGATGAAGTAGAAAGTGAAAGAGGAAAAGATGATTTAATTCCTTGGGCACTATTTTTGAAAAATCCTGATAGTGAGGTGATAAGAATGCTTGAGGAAAGAATAAAAGAGTTGAAAGAAGCGGCGGAAGTTTTAGAGTTATTAAGTCATGATAAGAAAGCTAGAGAATTATATGAGAGTAGGCAAAAAACAATTCATGACCAAGTTACTAATATAATAGGTGCTACCGAAGAAGCTAGGGAAGAAGGAAAAAGGTTAGAAAAAATAAATACTGCTAAAAAATTATTAAATATGGGGTTAGATATAGAGCAAATAGTTGAAGTAACAGGCTTATCTAAGAAAGAGATAAAAAATTTGAAATAAAGTTGAATCCCTGAGTAGTTATATTTTAAACTCAGGGTTATTTTTTTACCTTATCAATGGAAATAAAATCTTAAAATTATTAAATACAGTAAATTTGGATTAAATAATTAAAAAGACGCACGTCGTGTAACAGCACCTTAGCGACATCCCAGTTTGAGTGCATAAATGAAAAGTGGGGCTGACTTATGTTAGGTTGTAGCTTTAATTGGAGGTAAGGAGCGTTGACGGGGACGTCGCGAAGCCGCGGGACGTTAGCTGACATACTCAGTTTTATATAAAAATGTGAAATTAATTTTATTTTGTAAATTTCTTTTCTATGATAGGAGTGATATTGTGAGTAGATTGAAATCTGATATAGGGGCTGAATCTGCTTTTCGAGGATTTAGAACGCAAACATTATATATAGTTAATAGAATATTGAATCACACTGAAGATGAGTTTAAGTTTCAACCAGAAGGAAAAGAAGATTTAGCGGTTTATGATAATAATATTAATCTTAAAGAAGTGGTACAAGTAAAGAATTATTCTACTAATTTATCTTTATCTTCTCTTTCTCCTCAAAAAGAAGACTCTTTTTTTAGAAGGTCTTTAAAGACTTTAAAAGAGGGACAAGCCTCTAAATTAAATTTAGTAGTTTTTGGGAATGTAGGCCCTGAATTATATAATGCTATTATAAAAGAGGGAATAGATAGGGATAAGGTAAAAAAGAAATTGAAGGAGAATTATAATTACAAAGAAGAAGAAATAGAACTTATTTTTAAAAATTTAAAAATAGAAAGAGTGAAGGAAAGTAAAATTATAGAAAATATAAAAAGAGCTCTAAGAAAAAATCCTCAAGTAACAGTTGATTATCAAATTGCTTTTGATTTATTAATGTATTGGATTTATGAATTGTCAGAAGAAGAAGGATTTGTAGATAGACATTCCTTATTAAATAAATTAGATCAAATAGGTATGTTTTTAAATGAAAGAGTTAGTTTTCATGAAGAATATGGTAATGCTATTTTACCATTAGATTATATGAAAGTTGAAAAAGAGGAATCTATAGAACGAGTACGAGAGGAATTTTATGTTGGAGTATCTGCTAAATATATTCATATTAAAAATAATTTAGATGTAATTAGAGAAGAAAAGATTAGACAGATTAAGAAAAAATTTGAAAAAGATAATATAGTAATTATTCATGGGGCTTCAGGGCAAGGAAAAAGTACATTAGCTTATCGTTATTTATATGAATTCCATCCAACTAATTATTCATATCAAATTAACTATATCAAAGGAAAATCTCATGCACGTAGAATTATTAATACTTTATATGGAATATCTAAATCAGTAGACTTACCTTTAATGATTTATATAGATGTTGAGCCTGGTAATGTCGAATGGACAGAAATAGTGAAAGAAGTTGCAAATAATTATACAAAATTTAAAGTATTAGTTACTATTAGAGAAGAAGATTGGAAGAGGTCTTCTTTAACAGGAGCTGACTTAATATTTTCTGAAATGGAATTAAATTTTAATCGTTTAGAAGCTGAAAAAATTTATAAAAAACTGATAGAAAGAAAGCCAGATGTTAAATTTAGGGATTTCGAGGAAGCATGGTTAAGTTTTGGAGAGAAAGGACCTTTATTAGAATTTACTTATTTAGTTACTCAAGGTAATACATTAAAAGATAGATTAAAGCAACAAATAGAAAATATTGAAAAAAGGATAAGTCAAGGAGAAGAATCTACTCAGTTAGAATTATTAAAAATTGTTTCTTTGGCTAGTGCATATGATGGAAAAGTAGATTTAAGCTCCTTACTTTCAAATCTTGAACTTAGTGCTCCAAAATATATATTACAATTATTTGAAAAAGAATATCTGCTAAGGAGAAGTGAAAATGGCAAGTATTTGACAGGATTACATTCTATTAGGTCAAAAATTTTAATTGATATTTTATTTGATCCAGTTATATCGCCGAAAAATGAATATATTAAGAAGTGTATTTCAGTTTTAGCAGAAGAAGATTTAAAAATATTCATTTTACATTCTTTAAATAAACATACTAAATATGAGGAAATCTTAAATTATTTAAAGGATATTAAACTATCTTCTTGGGTAGGTTTTAATGGAGTGATTAATAGTTTATTATGGTTTGGTATTAAACAATATGTTGAAAAAAATCGCAATACAATTGATGAGGTATATGATAGGTTTGGATATGGATGGTATATTGTTTTAGGTTTAGATATAAGTAATTCTATGTCTGATAAGCCAATTAATATTTTTGAAAAAATTGATTTACCTAATATAAATCAAGACATAAAAGATAAAATTAATGGATGGCATAAAACATTAAGAGAAAATAGAGATAAAATATACACCTTTCTAGATGATTATCTTCGACAGGTAGAATTACCCACTAATTTTCCTGATTCAGACAAAGATTGGTCAAATTGCGGTGAAGCTTTATTTTGGTTAGGAAAAGTGAATATAGAAAGAAAGATTAATTTAACTGAATTTGATTATAATAAAGCATTAGAATTAAATTCACTAGAATATATAGCTGATATATTAGCTGGGTTATATTATTATAATTCAAATGATAGTAGAAAAGTTTTAAGCGAAATTAGACCTAAATTTATTAGTAGATTCAAAAAAGAATTTAATGTTCCAATTATAGAAGATGATGGAGAGAAATTAACTTTACATTGTATAATTAATATTGAAGGAAAAGATATAGAAGAAGATAATTTTATTCATGCACAGATAATGAAGAATATAAATTTAATGAGAAAAGTTTATCCTGATAGAAAATTTTTTGCAAGTCAAGGATATGGACATAAGTTTGATTTAATACCTTATGATATGGATGATACTCAGAAAAAAATTCCAATAAGAAATCTGCCTTTAAAATGGTTGACTAATATAAATGCTATTTTTGGTGAATTAGCAAGTTGGAAATATCGCCCAGATAATTGGACAGAATATGTTGAAAATATTATAAGTAAAAGAGAAAAATTAGTTATCATATTAAAGCAATTAATTCAAGGTATAGGTGAACATTTTAAAAAGCAAAGTAAGGTAAACATTTTTGGAAAGTATATTTCAAGTTTGGAATGGGATAATTTAAAAAAATCTTTCTGTTATGAAGTTCCATTTCCTAAAACAGTAGTAGATAGTTGGGGATTTACTAGTGAAGGTAGGAAAGTAAATGATATTTCTAATCAGTTACCTGAAATTGCACTTAATCTTCAAAGATATAGTCAATTTAAAGATTTATATAGTAATTTTAAGGCGGCAGTTCAAAATTTTTTACAGCAAGCTATTAATATTATATTAGCTAAAACAGAGTTTAAAGGGAAGAGTATGAAGGAAAAAAGAAAAATCAACAAAATATTTGAAGCTAATGGAATAAAATTTGATGATGATATTAATAGAATTTGTATGATTAATTTAGGGAATATTTTAAAGACTTATAATCAATTTCAAAGAGAATTTCAACGGATTTTTGGAAAGTATGTGGATGATGATGAAATAATCAATTTAAAAACCGAAGAAGAAGAAACTTATAAAATATTATTAGGTGTATGGAATAAATTTGCAATTGAATATTTTAAATATGATATGGATATAGTTAATACGGCTGAAACAGAAATTATAGAATTTAAAAAAGATATGGAAAACAATATACAAAATGAACTTAATAATTTATCTAATAATAATATAAATGTAAATATTGTTAAATCTTTTGAGAAAGAAAAGGTAATACTATTAGATATACCTGATTCTTTAATTTTAAATGAAAGCTTAGAAAAAACTTTTAAGAATTTAAAAACTGTCTTTCAGTCTATAAAAGATTCTTATTTTAAGCGAATATTAGCAGAATTAAATTTTCAAAAGTTCAGAGTAATTCCTTTAGTAAAAGGAAAAGTTATAAATTTAAGGAGTTATGAGATTAAATTATATAGATTGTTAGATATCGATGAAGAGAATTTAGAATTTTTTGATTTAGTTCCTCAATTATTGAATAAGGAAATTTTAGAAGAATTAAATATTGAAGGGTGGTTTGACTATATTTCAGAACTAAAGGTTTTGGAAGAATTTGAAGTTGAATTTTATGAACTATATAATTATTTATTTCATGTTACCCAATTAAAAGGATTAGAAGAATTATCAGAAGAAAATTTATTAGCAAATGGAATACTTAAAAATTATACTGATGAATATATAGAGAAAGTATTCATTAAATTTGAAAAAACAACTAGATTATTAAAAAAGATTATGGATGATTTGGAAAATAGAACTCGATGCTTACTTGATTATTTAAATAATCATCCTGAAAGATTTAAGCCTCAATATATGGATAGATTTGAAATTGTGGATTTAGCAAGTGAATTGGGTGAGAAGATTAATCCTAGTGAATTTGATCCTAGTAAAGATTATAGGTTACATGAAATTTTACAGATATTATATAACTGGAGAAAAAATCTAAAAGAGATAATTGAAATTCCATCAATAATTTATTTGTTTTTGAGCAGAGAATTAATCGAAGAATACTGTATCAGAAATAAAATATAAAAAAGTATTTAAACTAAAAAGCCGTACGTCAGCTAACATGAGCTTAACGACATCTAACCTGTGGAGCATAGATGAAAGCGGGGGGTGACATATGAAAGTTTTATGTTTGAATTAGAGTTGGGAGCATTGGTGAGACGTCGTGAAGCTCAGGGACGTTAGACGAAATGCCCTTAGTGGTAGGAGGAGAGTGAACCTTTATTATGGGGGAAGTTAAACCTTATACATCATATCCAGGAGTCAATAAATTATTAGATAAATTTGTATCAAATGTTAATAACATATTGAAACAACAACTTGTTAGTATATATATTCTAGGATCATTGGCAGTTGGTGATTTTAATTTAAATTCTAGTGATATTGATTTTTTAGTTATTACTGAAACAAATCTTAAGAAAGAAATTATAACTTATTTAAGAAATATGCATTATGAATTAGTTTCAAATAATCCTATTTGGGGAGATAGATTAGAGGGATCATATATTTCTAAAGATAAATTGAAAGAATTTCAACCTCCAGAAAACCCACGACCATATATACATAAGGGACAATTAAAATTATTGAGATATGGAAATGAATGGATTATAGAAAAGTATGTTCTTAAAAAACACGGGATGATTTTAAAAGGTGAGGATTTAAGAAGTGAAATTAAATATATAAAACAAAATGATTTAAAACGGGTAACATTAAAAATATTGTATAACTGGTGGAAGCCAATGATTAATAATAAAAGTAAATTATATGATGATGAATACCAAGCCTATGCAGTGCTTAGTATGTGTAGAGTTATATATACATTGCATCATGGAACTGTTGTTTCAAAACCTAAAGCTGCTCGATGGGTAAAAAAAGAATTGAGTGAAAAATGGGATTCATTAATAAATGATGCTTTGATGTGGAGCAAAGATATGAAATTTAATAGGATAGATGAAATAGTAAAATTTATTAAATACACAATTCAATATAGTCAACAATTTAATAATTTATTAGAAGATTGATTATTAATAATATATTTTTGCTAAAAGAATTTTTAACTGAAACAGTAAATTGTCGGGCACTTCGTCTAACATGGCATTTCCGTAACGGCCAAAGAACGGCCTACCCTACGGGACATTACCTTTGTCATGTCTTTTGCAATAGAGGGGTTAGGGGTTTTAGTGGCAAAAGCCATGCCAACCCTAACGGGACGGTAACGTCGGAAATACCAGGAACGTTATACGCCATCGAATTTTATGTAAGTATGTATTTTATAGAAAGGAGAATATAATTGAATAAATTAAAAAAACATGTTAATAATGCAATATTTAAGGCTCAACAAAGTGGAAAAAGCAAACAATTAGCAGAAAGTATAGCAATTAAAGAATATTTTCTAAATGAAATTCCACAAGTAGAAAGTTTTTTCAAATTTATTAAAGAGAAATCAGTGGAGAAAGAAGTTCAAATAAAATTTATTTTAGGGGAAGGTAAATATATAGCTATTACTAAAGAAATACCGCCAAATGAAATTCAAATAAAGATTAATCCTAAGTCAGATAAAGATAAATTAGTTAGTGCGTTTGTCCATGAATTAGGGGAGGCAGGTTATATTTTAAGAAATTTCCCTTTAGTAAGAATTGAAGATAGTCTTTATAATTATGGAGGAAGAATTACTGAATTATTTAGTCACTTATATATAAAAGAGATTGTAAAACAATATAATTTGGAAGAGATTGAACGGGGAAATGGAGATGAGGAAATCAAAAGGTGGAGAAAGAAAAACTATTTAGAATGTTATAAGTATAAATGGGAGCAAGTGCTTATGGTTTCATGGGCTATTATAAATTATTCAAGATTAAAAGAAGAAAAATCTAAGTTGTTAGGATATAAACAAAATTCTGAGTATATTGAAAATATAATAAATGTTTTAAATAATATTAGTTATGATCAAGATGAAATTAAAAAATTAGTAGTAGAAATTATTGACTTATTAAAAGAATTGAGTTTTCCACATGAAATTAAAATTTATAGTATGTTTGATGGTTAATTTAAAAATATAACTTATAAAGTGAGGAACTATAAAGATGAATAAAAAACAAATTTTTTTTGAAAAAATAGTTACAGATGAGGCACAAGTTATTACCAATAAAATAAAAAGCAAATTAAAGAGTATTTCTATAGATAAAGTGATTTCTTCAGATGGTAGAAGTAAGGAAAGTCCTGAAGTTTGTAAGAGTGGTTCTTTTGTTTACTTATTATATGATAAAAATGACAAGCTACTATATGTTGGGGAAACTGGTACTAGCATAAGAAAAAGACTTAAAGGACATGGGGGAGGATCTCATAAGGGAAAGCCATGGTATAAAAGAATCAAAACTATTAAATATTATAAAGGGGATGCAAAAGTATTTGATGAAAAAAAGAGAAAGTTTGTTGAACAAGCTTTCTCTATTGCTTTAAATCCCGAATTTTATGGTTGAAAATATTATTACTAAAGTACATATAAATTTTAGAGAAAAATTCGACAGCGTATAACAACAAATTAGCGACATCCCAGTTGAGAGGATAAATGAAGGTTGGGCTGACTTATGTAAGACTTAAAGTTTATCTAAAATTAAGAGCATTAAAAGGGACGTCGCGAATCTGCGGGACGTTATACGACATGCAAAAAAGGAGGAAGTAAGATTATGTTGATTTATTTAAAAGGGTTGTACACTATATTAGGTAATATCAAATCAGAAATAAAAACGGTTAAGTTTAATGTTCCAAATGAAGATAAGGATGATATTAATGTAACCATCAAACCTGAAGAAAAAGAAATTGAATGTAGAGCAAAATACAATATCTCTGACGAATTATATGAAGCTTTAAAAAACTATAAGGAAGTAGAGATGAAAAATTTGAAAAATGGTTTTCAAGATAAAATATTAAATATAAGAAGTGATTTAAGCAACGCAAGTAAGAAAGTAATTTCTCTTATTAAATATTTATTATATTGTGAAGATTTAGATGAAAATTTAATATCTATACAAGGAGTATTTTATTCAGTAGATGAAGAAAATTGGTATCATTTACCTATGAGAGCTAATATAAGTGTTAGTGCGAGTCTTGTAAAAAAATTGAATAAGGGCAATATTGATATCATACAGGAATATTTAAATAATGGTATTAAGCCATTTTTAGCTTTAAAACATTTACATCGAGCTAAAACAGAAAGTAATCCAAGATATAAATGGATTGATGCTACAATTGCTGCTGAATTAGCAATTAAAGAGTTTATTATTAGGTATCAACCTGAAATTGAAACAATATTATTGGAGTTGCCTTCCCCACCATTATATAAATTGTATGGGAGAATATTAGAGTCAATGATAGGTGAAAGATCACCTAAATATAAAGAATTAAATGAAGGATCTTCTATAAGAAATAAACTTATTCATAGACCAGAAGTTCAAAAAATCAGTTTGGATAAAGCAAATAAATATGTTATAGATGTAGAGATTGCCATATATCATCTTTTAAATATACTTTATCCAGACAACCCTATTATTAATGAATTTTATAGTTTTAGAGGAATTGTTAAAAATAATTAATTTAAATTTAATAAGGTTTAAGGAGGAGTAGATTATGAAGACAGAAGAAGCTTATAGTTTAGATTATGGTGATGTAGTAGATGCAGAAAAAGCTCATGAACTATATTGGGATGGAACCATTAAGAATAAGAAAAATTTTGAATGTCCAGACCCAAATTGTTCTTTACAAATAACTTGTGCTAATATTGATAAAAGTAGAGATGAGATGAAAAAATCACCTCATTTTCGTATATATGATGAACATAGTAGTAAATGCGATATAGGAAAGAATACTGAAGAGAAAGAAGAACAAAAGAATAGTAATAAAAATAGAACAGAAAATAAATATATTGATTCTAAATTTGATATTTTATTGTTTCAAAGACCTAAATCACACTCTCAGAAATTAATTACTAAGAGTAATGGTGAAATAGACCATAAAAAACAAAAATTAAAATTAAAGCAGGAAAAAAATAAAAATGAAAAAAGAAATTCAGAATATTTCACTATAAAGCCTTTAATTTCAAAATTTGAAAAATATAAAGAAGATAATGTATTAAACGATTATTTTATTAAAATAAGGAATTATCCAATCAATTATGCAGATATGTTTGTTAAAATTAGTGAAAAAGAATTAAATTTATATAGTAATTATAAAAGAATTTATTATGGTACTGGAAATGTTGAGAGAAAAGGTAATAATTTTGCTATTGAATTTACTAATAGTATAATTTCTGAAGGAAGTTATTATTCTACTACTATATATATCACTGAAAAACTAATAAAAAAACATTATATGAATAGAAAATGGAAGAGAAAATTAGAAGAATTAGCAAATTTAGAATCAGATGAGATTATATTTTTTGTTTACAGTAAACCTATAGTGAAATCAGATTATCCATATATAAATTTTCCAATTACTAGTCTTAATTTTTTGGATTATAGATTTAAATAATGATAACAATAAATCGCACGTCGTATAACAGCACCTTAGCGACATCCCAACTAGGGAGCATAAATGAAAGCGGGGCTGACTCACGTTAGACTTAGTGGTTTGATTTTAGGTTAGGAGCATTATAGGGGACGTCGCGAAGCCGCGGGACGTTATGTGTCATTTGCAGATGAGAGTATTATTATTTTCAGTTAGTTTCAATTAAAGTGTTAATAAAGATAAAAACATATAGAAGTTCAAGAGCATAGTAAGACTTTACAATACTGGAGTGGGAAATTAAAGTCAGTAGTGAAGTAAAACCATGGGGGAGTTCAAAAGCAGTTGGAGTTCAAAACCAGTGGAAGTTCAAGATCAGAGGAAGATCAAAACCAGAGGAAGATCAAAACCAGAGGAAGATCAAAACCAGAGGCGATGACTTAATTAAGTTGGATAACTGTCCTGCAAACGCACACATAACATGGGTTTAGCGACATTCAGCTAAGTAAGTATTTAGAAATAAGAAGTGGTGACTTATGTAATTAATTGCTCTTAACGATAGTTCTAGGTAGCTGAACATCGCGAATCCCAGGGACGTTATACGCAATATGCCCCCATAGCTTATGTGCTTTTTATTTTTTAAAGAATAGAGAGGTGATAATGTGAAGAGATTATTTTTTATTGTTAGTATTCTTACTATTCTTATAAGTGGTTATGCTTTTGCTGGAAACCAATATCCTACAATGACATTAGTTCAAGATATTGAGTATTCGTCTTATTTAACTAGTAATAATCAACCTAAATTAGCTTATCATCCAATAAATTTAATAGATGAAGATAGAACAACAGCATGGTTTGAGGGAGTAGAAGATAATGGAGTTGGCGAATATATTGTTTTTAAATTTTTAAGACCAATTAATATTGAAGGGATAAATATTTTAAATGGTTATGGAAAATCTTCTAAGTTATTTTATGCAAATAATAGAATAAAAACATTAGAATTAGTTGTCAATGAATCTGTTAAAAAGAGTATTACTTTAGATGATATTGAGAAAAAGCAATATATAAAGTTTGAAGCTATGAATGTAACTAAGTTGAAATTAATAGTGAGAGATATTTATAAAGGTGGAGTATATAATGATACTGGTTTTTCAGAGATATCATTTTCAGCTAATATTGAAAGTGAAGAAATAACTGAAGATAAAAAGGAAGAAATTATTAATCTTTTTAAACAGGCTAATTTTGGAGAGACTTTTGAATATAATGAGGAAACTCAATCATATGACTCATATGTAAAAAAGTTAGTAAGTAAATTGAATAAAGATATTTCATTAGAAGTTATTAAAGAAGTTTTTGAAATGCAATATTCTAATTTAGATGGAGCAGGCGATGATATAAGATTGGGCAATTTTATTCACGCTATGAAGAAAAATCCTTAATTGCTTCCCCCAGTATTAAAAGTTATATATGATAGAAGTGATAGAGGTTTATTTGTTTCTGAATCGAATAGAGAAGATCCTTATGTATCTGCAATAAGATCGTTATTAAATGATAATTTAGTAGCATTGCCACTAATGAAACATAGTGGACTTGATTATTATACTACATATTATAATATTTTAGACTTAGGTGACACTAGAATTATACCCCAATATATAGATAAGTTAATCGAAACAGGAATTTGGCACGAATTTTCTTGTAACCTTATGCCAAATGAGATATTAATTAAGGAAAAGGATAGATATACAGAGAAAATTATTGAAAAATATTTAAATAAAAGATCTATGAGTAAGCAAGTAAGAGGAGAGTTAAGGAAAGTTTTAATAAAAGATTAAACTTAGAGTAAGAAGAGGGGGCAGACTGCGTATAACAGCACGTTAGCGACATCCCAACTTGGGAAGGACAAATGAAAGAGTGGCTGACTTATGTTAGGACGTTAATTTTAATTAGAGGTTGGGAACGTTAGAGGGGACGTCGCGAACCTGCGGGACGTTATGCGACAGTGCGACCAGCCTTTGAAATAATAGGGATAAGCTATATCTTAGGCTGTCTAAGTCTACCGTAAGGTAGACTTTTGGACTACCTATTCTATTTGAGGTAATCCTATCTACCGGTGCATTACTGGTAACGGTTTTGTGCTAAGCGGTAGGGACAATGTGAAACAAACTGCTAGCCTTGAAGCAGGTGATTGCTAGGATAAATATACTGCTATGATTAAATTAATTGAATTACTGAAAGCTTCGTCAAACGTAAATAGTGAAATTAGGCTGATACACTATGACCAAAAGGTGGGAGATGGGGTCAAGTAAGTTTTCGTGTTGCTTGGCAAATAGACTGATATCTTCGGAGTAAAGGTAGAATCTAAGGCAGTATGAATTGGCTAAGGTATAGAACTGTGTAAGCCCGGTATATTCCTGGTTTTCAGGTAGGTTAACAGCAATGTTAATACAATATTAGTGGGTAGAGGAAATAGGAAAAAGCGAATGTTATCTTGTAATGAGATAGATAAGGGTTCTAAATTTGCCCTGCTCTGAAAGGAGGCTGACTTCCTAAAGGTTATCTAAGGCAGGAAAGGATTGAAACTTTATGAATATGGCAAGCCAAATAACTCAATATGAGTGGGCGACCGTAGACCGGAAGAATGCAGGTATCAAATGGGAAACAATAATTTGGGGACCTGTAATAAGAAAGGTTAATAAACTTCAATCGCGAATCGCTAAAGCAATAACTAGAGGAATGAAGAACTTAGCTAGAAAGCTACAATATTTATTATCAAAATCATATTATACAAAACTACTTGCCGTAAGGCGAGTAACAACAAATAAAGGGAAAAAGACACCAGGTATAGATAAAATACTGTGGTCTACTGCTACAAGCAAATATATAAATGCCCTAAAATTAACTAATAAGAATTATAAAGCAAAAGCATTAAAAAGAGTGCATATCTCAAAGTCAAATGGAAAGAAAAGACCTTTGGGGATACCTACAATACATGATAGAGCGATGCAAGCTCTATATGCTAAAACACTTGATCCGATATCAGAAACAACAGCAGATAAGGTATCATTTGGCTTTAGAAAATATAGGAGTTGTGATGATGCCAAAGAATATCTGTTTAAATTATTAGGGAAAAAGATATCTGCTCAGTGGGTGTTAGAAGGAGATATCAAAGGTTGTTTTGATAATATAAATCACGAATGGTTAAAAGAAAATATATTAATTGACAGAAAAATATTAAATCAGTTTCTTAAAGCAGGTTTTGTTCATAATAAAAAGCTTTTTCCTACGGAAAAAGGAACTCCACAAGGTGGAATAATTTCACCTATTCTAGCTAATATGACACTAGACGGATTAGAAGAATTATTAAAAAGAAAATATTGGACTAATTCAAGAGGAACAATAAATAGAAAATATAATAGAAGAAATAAAATAAATCTGGTAAGATACGCAGATGATTTTGTAGTAACAGCCACTAATAAAGAAGTTCTAGAAGAAGCCAGAGAATTGATTGAGGGATTTTTGAAAGAAAGAGGTCTTGAACTATCAAGAGAAAAGACCGAAATAACTCATATCAATACTGGATTTGATTTTCTAGGATGGAACTTTAGGAAATATAATGGAAAGCTAATTATAAAACCATCTAAAGAATCCTATAAATCAATAATAAACGAAATTAGAACTAAAATCAAGGAAAACAAAACAATAAAACAAGAAAACTTAATTAAGATATTAAACTCAAAAATTAGAGGTTGGTGTAATTACCATAGGAGTGCATGTTCCAAAAAGAGCTATCAAAGCTTAGATAGGGATATATTCTATGCACTGTGGAGTTGGGCAAAGCGAAGACATCCAAATAAAGCTAAACAATGGATAAAAGATAGATACTGGATAAGAACTGAAACCCGTGATTGGACATTCTCAGTTGGAAATATCAAATTGATATTCGCAAGTGATACAAAGATAATAAGGCATAGGTTAATAAAGTTCGCAGCAAACCCTTATTTAAAAGAATATGATAAATATTATTTACGCAAAAAGCTAAGATTGAAATGAATTTAATTATTGTTTGCTAATCCGAAGATTAGTTTTGGAGAGCTTGAGCCGTATGACGTGAAAGTGTCAAGTACGGTTCTTAGGGGAGGAAGGAGCTGTAAAGCTCCTGACTTACCCGACTGCTAAGTTCTGTTTGTTATTCAAATTTTCTGCTAGTGTAAGTCTTTTAATTCCTCTAAAAATAAGATATAATGTTGTTAATATCGAAGTAATTATATAAATTAGTGAGGGATAATTAGACATGAAAAGAGAAATGTTAGACCCTAAAGTTGATTTTGTATTTAAGCAGATATTTGGTTCTGAAAAACATCCAGAAATATTAATTTCATTTTTGAATAGTGTTTTTGGGAGTAAAGGAACAGAAGAAGAAATTGTAAGTGTAAAAATAGAAAATACAGATATGGATAAAGATTGGGAAGATGATAAGTTTTCTCGATTAGATATCAAAGCAACTGCTAATAATAATACTAAGATAAATATAGAAATTCAGTTAAAAAATCAATATAATATGAAAAGAAGGACACTATATTACTGGAGTAAGTTGTTTGAGTCTCAGATGGAAGAAGGAGACCCGTATCAGAAACTTCAAAAGACTGTAACAATAAATATTTTGAATTTTAATTATTTAAGGGAGAATAGTAGGTATCATAATACTTATTTATTAAAGGAAAAAGAGACTAATGAGGTATTAACTGATTTGCAAGAAATTCATTTTATAGAGTTGCCAAAATTGAATGCAGATAGGTTTAAAAGTATTGATGAGGTGGAAAGTAAGAGAGATAAGGATAACTTAATTCCTTGGGCACTATTTTTGAAAAATCCTGATAGCGAGGTGATAAGAATGCTTGAGGAAAGAATAAAAGAATTGAAAGAAGCAGCAGAAGTTTTAGAATTGTTAAGTCATGATAAAAAAGCTAGAGAGTTATATGAGAGTCGGCAAAAGGCAATTCATGACCAAGTTACTAATATAATAGGAGCTACAGAAGAAGCGAGAGAAGAAGGAATAAAATTAGGAGAAGAAAAAGGAAGGATGAAAGAGAAAATTCAAACTGCTAAGAATTTATTAAGTATGGGATTAGATATAGAAAAAGTAGTTAAGGCAACAGGTTTAAATAAAGAAGAGGTAGAAAAATTGAAATAAAGTTAAATCCCTGAGTAGTTATATTTTAATCTCAGGGTTATTTTTTTACTTTGTTAATGGAAATAAAATCTTAAAATTATCAAATAAAGCAAATTTGGATTAAATACTTAAAAAGACGCACGTCTTGTAACAGCACCTTAGCGACATCCCAACTTGGGAGGATAAGTGAAAAGTAGGGCTGACTTATGTAAGATTGTAGCTTTAATTATAAGTTGGGAGCGTTATTAGGGACGTCGCGAAGCCGCGGGACGTTAGGCAAAATCCAGTTTAAAATAAATCATAATCAAAGTGTATATGATTTTATGATAGATAAAATTTTCAATAAAATATGTTAGTTTATCAAGGAGGTGATAGTATTTTTTGATTTAGAAAAACTTAATATAATTATTTCTGACAGAAAAATAAGAAATATAATACTTTAAAATCAAGAAGGAGGAGAAAAATGTTTGAGTTTAAGAAAAAAATTATTATTGTTGGATTGGTTTTAATATTAGGTTTAATGCTAGTAGGATGTAGTAAAGAATTAACAGAAATAAAGGAAAAGCAAAATATGGGTAGGTTAAAAGTAACTATTAGTAATTCTAATGCTAATAATTTAAAAGTACAATCTATTTCAGATATGATTACAATTGACAAATATGAAATTACGGTTAGTAAAGGAAATTTAAATAAAACTCAGGAGGTAGATGCTAATACTAATGAAGTAGTTTTTAATGATTTAGAAGTAGGAGATTGGACAGTGGAAATAATTGCTGTAGATACTGAAGGATATAATGCTTATGGTGGAAGTCATACTTCTACAGTAATGGCTGATACTATTACAACAGCTAATGTAGAGCTTTATTTGTTAGATGGAAATTTAAATACAAGTGTTACTATTCCTGCTGGATTAAATGTTGTTGCAGGACAAGTTAAATTAATCAGTAACATATCCGAAGAAGATAATATAATTAAAAATTTAACTATAAAAGGTTCTACAGGAACAGCTAATTTTACAGAAGTTAAAGCAAAAAAATGGGATATTGAAGTTTCTTTGTTTGATGATAATGATACTGTAGTTGCTTCAGGAAGAAATCAAATTGATATTTTACCTAGTAGAGATAACAATGCTTCAATAACTATTGAAACTAGTACAGGAGGATTAGATATTACTATAAATGTAAATCTTTCTCCTTCAGACCCTACAGGACTAAATGCAGAACTTCAAAATGGAGAAATAGTATTGAATTGGGATGAGAATTTAGAATCAAATATTAGTGGATATATGGTTTATCGTAGTAATAACTTGGATGGAGTAAAAGAAGTTATTAATGATAATTTAGTTATAGAAAACACTTATACTGATTCTAATGTAGAAATAGGAAATACTTATTATTACTGGCTAATAGCTTATGATTCCAATGGTTATTCAAGTGATTTTAGTAATGTAGCTACAATTGATATGCCTTTAGTTGAAATGGTAACAGTATTAGCAGGAACAACATCAGCAGATAATGGAGACTTAACTTTAGATTATGATATAGAAATGGGAAAATATGAAGTAACTAATAAAGAATATGTTGAGTTTTTGAATAGTGCAGGAGTATCTCCAGATGGAAGTTATGAAAATCAGGAGGTAATTGATATGGATAGTGATTATTGTCAGATTAGTTATGATGGGAGTAATTTTTATGTAAAATATTGGACTGACTCTTCTGGAACAGCAATAGATATAAGTGATTATCCTGTAGTAGAAGTAACATGGTATGGAGCAGTAGCTTACTGTAATTGGTTAAGTGAACAAGAAGGATTAACTCCAGCTTATAATCTTAGTGAATGGGAGTTGATAAATACAGATAAATCAACTCTAGAAGGTTATAGGTTGCCAACAGAAAATGAATGGGAGTATACAGCACGTGGAGGAGTTAATGGAGAGGCTACAACTTATGCAGGAAGTAATAATATTGATGAGGTAGCTTGGTATAGAGGTAATTCAGATATAGAAGGAAGTTCTAATTTTTCTATTGGGATGGGAACATTATCTATAGGACAAAAAAAAGCTAATGAGTTAAATATATATGATATGAGTGGTAATGTTTGGGAAATGACGGATAGTATCGATAGTTTAGATTCTAGACGTATTTTTGTTCGTGGTGGTGGTTCTACTAATTATTCTTCTAGATGTGAAGTTACTTATAGTGATACTTTCTATAAATCAAATAGTGGCTACCCTCAAGGTTTCCGAATTACAAGAACTAAAATTTAGTAAGAAGTAAGTCCTTTTGGGAAGTAGAATAGAAATTTTTAGGTGTAACGTTTAAATGAATATAGTCTTAATTAAATTATTTTTTGGTAACTACTCAGGTACCCTAATCCCTTATAAATAGTGCGTTTCTAAACTTTTAAACATGAAAAAACACATAAAAACACTAATTTTTTTGAGAAACCAAGTGCATAAACCACTATGTATAGTATGTTTTAAAATAGCGACCACTATATCTCGTACCTGAGTAGTTACATTTTTTGTATGTTCTATTTTAAATTTTTTTAGGGTTGAAAACAAACTGGACTTCGCCTAAACCAGCTAATAAAAGTCAAGAATAAATTAAAAAATATTTACATACGATGAATTAAAATATTAAGTGCAACAACAAAAAAAAGTGACACATCAACCACGTTCTGTTATTGTAGTAAGTAATCACACAAACTCAATAAAGGACGTGATTAAATGAGTCACTATAATCATCTTACTACAAAAGAACGCTGTTGTATAGTACATTTTAAAAAACTTGGTTGGGCTGTTAAAGATATAGCTAATGAATTAGGTAGAGATAGATCTACTATATATAGAGAACTTAAAAAAAATACTATAGATAATAAATATAGTGCTACTAAAGCAGGCGAACTATATCGAAACAGACGTAGTAATTGTGGTGCTAAAGGAAAAAAGCAAACTAATAATCTTGTAGAATATATTAATGCAAAACTTCAGCTAGGATGGTCTCCAGAACAAATTGAAGGACGTTTAACTCATGATTATCCTTTGGATAATCAAATGCGCATTAGCTTTAAGACGATTTATAACTGGATTTATGATAGGTTCTTAATTAAAGGTGATTTAACTAGGCTAAGACGAAAAGGCAAATCAAGAAAGCCTAAGGAAACTAGAGGTAAATTCAATACCGGGAAGTCAATTAAAGAAAGACCTAAAGAAGTTAGAAAACGTGAAATTGCTGGTCACTGGGAATTAGATACTGTAGTATCTAGTCGTGGTAAATCTAAGGCATGCCTTGCTTGCAACTTTTGTTGAGCGTAAGACACGATTTTTATATGCAGTACTTATGCCTAATCGAAAAGCAGTGACTTTAAATAATGCATTGTTTAGTGCCTTAAGTAATTTACCTAAAACCATTATTAAATCCCTTACTGTAGACCGAGGTAAAGAGTTTGCTAAATATGAAGATATTGAAAAATATTTAGAAACAGATGTTTATTTTGCTGATCCATATTCCTCTTGGCAACGAGGAACAAATGAAAATACTAATGGACTTCTTAGAGAATATTTTCCTAAGAAATTTAACTTTAATACTACTGATCAAGATGAAGTTAACCACGTTTTGAATTTGCTCAACCATAGACCAAGGAAATGTTTAGGTTATAAAACACCTTATGAAGCATTTATAAATGAGCTTAACAAGTGTTGCACTTAATTTGACAATCTATCATAATAAAAAAATGTAGAGATGGTTTAAGCAGGAGGAGTAAGTAAAGTTTTATATTTTTGAAATAGAGTAATGAGGAAGAAGTCCGCTTATAACGATCGCATAAACCAGCTAATAAAAGTCAAGAACAAATTCTAATTTATTCAAAAATCTAAAAATAAGCATGACAAAATAAGCTTACTTTTTAGCAAGCTTTTAAAATTTAGCAAAATATTAAGATTTTAATCTAATAGTTATTACTTTATTTTAAATATTTTGTTATTCTTCCAAACTCCATAAATAGTCCTTAAAAGCTTATTGGCAGTAGCGATAACAGCTACTTTATATGGTTTTCCTTGCTCACGTTTTTGGGTATAATAGTCATATAGGAGTTGATTATTAGGTCTTCCTTTAACTTTTCTCACAGCAGCAGTAGTTGCTTGGTAGAGTGACTTCCGAAGGTAAGTTGACCCTCGTTTAGATATTTTATTATTAGTCGCTTTAAATCTACCTGACTGATAGATGCTGGGGTCAAGACCAGCATAAGCAACTAACTGTTTAGTGGTAGGGAACCTATAAATATTACCAATTTCTCCTATAATACTGGCTGCTGTTAACTTTCCTACTCCTGGTATCGACAGGAGTAAAGGAAAGGCATAAGAAAGCTTAGCATACTTTGTAATTTCAGTTTTTAAATCTTTTAAAATAGCTCTCTGGGTCAAAAGTAATTCTATATAATGCTTTAGAACCCGAATACTAGAGCTTTGAGCAACCTTGTAGGATAAGCTCTCTTTAGCAGCAGCCATTAATTCTTCAACTTTATTATCTATCCACTTTTGATTATGATTACTTATCTTTAAAATAGATTTAAGCTGATTAACATCAGCAGTTAAGATAGCTTCAGGTGTAGGAAAAGTAGCCAGAACCTCTAATGAGGTAATACTACATAGCTTAGCGAAAACTTGATTATATTGAGGAAAGATTAAGTCAACAATGCTCATAAATTTAAGTTGAGTTTCTCTATAAAGCTCATTAAAACTTTCATATTGACGAGTAAGATTCTTTAGTTCTGCAGTTTCTTCTGGGATATTGGCTTGTGATTTAAAGTTATTGAGATAATAAACCTGTGCAATTCTATGGGTATCAATAGGGTCAGTCTTTATCTTACGGATGTTTCTCTTTTTTGCTTTATGAGTTTGAATAGGATTAAGCTCTATTACCTCATATCCACCTTTCATAAAAGAATATTTAAGAGGTTTAGAAAAGTTTCCTGTGGCTTCTAAAACAACCCTAGGTTGTTTACCACTTGCTTTCTTTAAATTTTTAAGTAATTTAAAAGCAGTTACTATTCCTTCGCTAGTATTAGCAAAAGAAATGGGAGAAGTAAAAACCTGTCCATAAGCTAAAAAAGCAGTAGCATAACTATTAGATTTTGATACATCAATACTTAAAATAGGTTGATCCATTTGAGTCCTCCTTATTAACCAGGTTTCTTAATCAACAACTCTCCACAGGTTTGTG
Source organism: Orenia metallireducens (assembly GCF_001693735.1). GTDB lineage: Bacteria > Bacillota > Halanaerobiia > Halobacteroidales > Halobacteroidaceae > Orenia > Orenia metallireducens. The sequence continues at coordinate 730,321 of NZ_LWDV01000009.1, read as the reverse complement.
TTGTGATACGAGTTCAAAGACTCAACCAGCTCAATTGGGGTATAAGTGTTGACTAGAAATTGAACAGTTTATGCGACGGGATCAAAGTCCCAACATGAGGTACGTTCTTCATCCTGGTTTTAATTTTACTATTATTATAATAATAAATAAGGGTACATACCAGATTGAACTGGTTATGTACCCTATTATACGAACATGGAGTTAGCAACATTCAGCTATGTGGTCAGAAGTTGGACAAGTGGTAACTTATGAAATTTAGTAGTTAGAATGTAGAGTGAGAGGGGTAGCGTGAACGTCGCGAACCCCAGGAACGTTATATGACATAAATGGCTAGATGCATAGTAAAATCTATGTTAGAAGCAGCCAGCCAAAAAGATTTTTGTTTGATAAATGGTAAGAATTATTTTATTACATAGTTGTTTTTTATGAGATATTGAGCTAATTAATAAAGAATTCTATTGAGAGTGTTTTAGTTCAAATAATAGCAAAACATATTGGAAAACCAATATTAAGGAGATTATTGGTTGGCAAGAGTTAGAAGAAACAGAGTCAATCATTTATACTGCAATTAAGGGAATGCTTTTACATATCAAAATTTTGAGAATAAATGATATGTTTGAGCATTGTAGAAGAGTGCAGATTTGATATGTCCGCTAGCACTTCCTAGGCGGAAATGCTAGCTAATTGCGGTCAGATAATGATATGTATTTGCTTTATGTTTAGTTTGATTTATAGATTGAAATATTTGAGGTTGTAGAAGTTTGAAGATATGAACTATAATTAGCCAACCAATAATTTTGAATTTATATTTTTTTTGCAGGAATGTGGATAATGTTAGCTTAATTGTAAGAATGATAAATATAAAGTATTTAGATGGTTAAATGAAGTGGCTGGCTGGTGTTTGTGTTAAAATGGTATTTAATTCATAAATTTTCAGGGGTAAGGAAATTAATATTAAAAGTTGATGTAGGAAGCTAGATGTTTGAAGGAAAGTTGGGAGGATAACCGTACGCCATTTACATCATATAACAAGACGTTAGCTACACCGATTAGGTGGGGAATAGCAAGATGGGGTGACTTATGTGAGACTTGGCGGTTAGATGAGAGGTAAGGGGGGAGCAGCGGCGTCGCGAACCTCTGAGACGTTATACGCAATATGCCCCCATGTCTATGTATTTTTTATTTTTTAAAGAATTAAGGAGTGATAATGTGAAACGATCATTTTTAATTGTTATTATTCTTACTATTATTATAAGTAGTGTTGCTTTTGCTGAAAACTATTATCCTACAATGACATTAGTTCAAGATCTTGAGTATTCTTCTTATTTGATTAGTAATAATCAACCTAAATTAGCTTATCATCCAGTAAATTTAACAGATGAAGATAGAAGAACAGCATGGTTTGAGGGAGTGGAAGGTAGTGGGGTAGGAGAATATATTGTTTTTAAATTTTTAAGACCAATTAATATAGAAGGGATAAATATTTTTAATGGTTATGGGAAATCTTCTAAATTATTTTACGCAAATAATAGAATAAAGACTTTAGAGATAGTTATAAATAAATCTGATAAGAATACGATTACCGTAGCTGATGTTAATAAAGAACAAAATATTAAGTTTAAAGCTAAAAATGTAAGTGAATTGAAACTAATAATAAGAGATATTTATAAAGGTGAAGTATATAATGATACTGGTTTTTCAGAAATATCATTTTTAACCAATATAGAAAATGGAAAAAGAAATAAAGATGAAAAAATCATTGAACTTTTTGATCCATCAGGAAAAATTGATTTTGAAAAAGTAGAAGATAAATTAAAAGAAGATATTTCACCACAAATTATTAAAGAAGTTTTTGAAAGACGGTATGAAGGGTTGGATGGCGCAGGTAATGATGATAGATTATATTTTTTCCTTCGAGCGATAAAAAAACAGCCAAGTTTAATACCTCCAGTTTTAAAAGTCATATATGATAAAAGTGATAATGGAATATTTGTATCTGAGTCTGCTAATGAAGATTGTTATGTGTGGTCAATAAAATATCTGTTAGATGATAATTTAGTATCATTACCATTAATAAAACACAGTGGAATGGGATTTTACACCACATATTACTATACTTTAGAATTAGGAGATACTAGAATTATACCTAAATATTTAGATAAGTTAATTGAAACAGGGATTTGGCATGAGTTTTCTTGTAATCTTATGCCACATGAAATAATAATTAAGGAAAAGGATAATTATACAGAGAAAATTATAAAAAAATATTTAAATGAAAAACCTATGAGTAAGGAAGTAAGAGGAGAATTGAAAAAGGTTTTGGAAAACAAGTAAATTTAGAGTAAAAAGAGGGGGCAGACTGCGTATAAACCAGCTAATAAAAGTCAAGAACAAATTCTAATTTATTCAAAAATCTAAAAATAAGCATGACAAAATAAGCTTACTTTTTAGCAAGTTTTTAAAATTTAGCAAAATATTAAGATTTTAATCTAATAGTTATTACTTTATTTTAAATATTTTGTTATTCTTCCAAACTCCATAAATAGTCCTTAAAAGCTTATTGGCAGTAGCGATAACAGCTACTTTATATGGTTTTCCTTGCTCACGTTTTTGGGTATAATAGTCATATAGGAGTTGATTATTAGGTCTTCCTTTAACTTTTCTCACAGCAGCAGTAGTTGCTTGGTAGAGTGACTTCCGAAGGTAAGTTGACCCTCGTTTAGATATTTTATTATTAGTCGCTTTAAATCTACCTGA